>DAOQID010000063.1:0-24107 GCA_035339375.1 Anaerolineales bacterium
ACACCATTCATATAACCATCATCACAAGCCTGCCAGACCCAGCCAGCGAACCAGTCTGAAGCAGCGACATCAGTGAAGTCACAACCAGCAGGAGCAGCGGCGGGCAGGGTGGTGTCATCATACCCATTGGAGATCTCAATGAGGGTCGCTGCCTCGGCACGGGTGAGGGTAGTATCGGGGCCAAAGGTGCCATCGGCAAAGCCGCTGATCAGGCCAAGGGTGGCCAGATAGCGTACGTACACTTCATTCTCATGGCCAGCGATGTCAGTGAAGGTTTCACAATCGGCGGTTTCAACAGCCGTGGTAAGAGCGCTATTGCGGAAGTAGAAGGGACCACCGCCGTTCACGTTACCAGCCGCATCCTCAGGGTCGATCGAGAATTGCCACAATCCGGAAGCAGTGGAAGGCAGGGTGAAGACCCATGAGAACACTTCGTCATCTGCACCCACTGGGGCGGGAGCAAAAGTACCGGTCACCTGCGGATTCCAACTACCAATACCAGAATACGGCTCGGTAATAGGGATGTTGTAATTGTCAGAAGCAATGGCCCAGTATTCAAAGGTATTGCAAGCCACGGGCGTGGTTACAACGACACCATCAAATGGGGGGAAGAATCCATAGCCATCGAGCTTGTTGCCGTCCACATAAGAGGATGCCATGAAGTTATCAGCATCAGCAGGAAGGGCTGGCAAAGTGGTGCAGGTGGCCGCATCGTCAAACGCAATGAGGAACTCCCAATATTCGCCATCAGCGGGGGCGCCAGTGAAAACGTAATCAAAGGTGCCGCTGCTATTGTTGGAGCCAACGATCACGGCCACGTTCTGGCATTCACCTACTACGTACGCGCCACCCTGTAAACGGGCATAAATGTCAATATAGGTGGTACCAGCAGGCAGGCCTGTGGCGGTCCAATCCAATGTAACGGTGGCACCAGCGCCTGCAGGCATAAAATCGGGGGCGGTCAGGGTGCCATCAGCGGTTACCTGCACTGCGGATGCAACGCTAAATTGAGCCAGTGCAAATACGGCAACCAGTAACAAAGTAAATACTTTCCTGTTCATATATCTCTCCTTATCGATCTGAGAAATCATTTATTGATTAAATCATTAAGTATGGGCATTTATGTAATGTATCATCTCCTTTCAGGAAAGGTCATACAACTTAATTACCCCATCTCTCTTTCAGTAACGCAATAAAAAAAATCACGTTACATTAATTAAACGGATGAACTCCGAAAAAGAGACCGGCAAACCCGACCAATTCCTAAATTGCCCCCACGCCTCAAATTTGACCTGTCATCTGCTCTGCCCACCCTCAAATTGCCCACCCTTGGGCAGGAAACCCGGGATTTTAAGCTAAAAAAATCCCCCGAACTGAGTCGTTCGGGGGAAATATTAAAAAATGAATGTTTATGCTGGAGGTTAATGAAATGCCGGCAATGCAGCAAGCGGGATAGACACAGCAAGCTGATCCTGGGTGTTGATGGGTACAGAGAAACTTACCTCACCGGATTTCGTCAGGCTGAAGGAATAAACGAACTGACTGTCGCCATCAGACATCCAGACCTGGTCAGTACCTACGGCAAGCCAGTACAGATTCTGAACCACGGCACTCATGGAGCGGGTGCTGATCTGTCCGCTATCTGATTGCAAGACTCCCAATTCCGTACCACCCTGTGAACCGAACCAGATGTTTTTCAAGCCGTCTGTGGCAATTCGGTCAGCGGTCTTGTTTTCAAGCGGATATACGACCACCTGATCGGTAGCCGCATCGAAACGGCCAATCAGGCTGCCACCAGCATACCAAAGCGCGGACCCGTCCCAAACCAGCGCTGCGGGGTCACCTGGGGCATCATATACCTGAACCTGACCATCTGGCGCGATCCGTCCCAGTTCGCCCTTGCCGCTGAACCAAAGCGAGTCATCTGCCCATTCGATATATTCGGCACCATTAACATCATAGGCGGTGAAATTGTCTGTCTTTGGATCAAGCGCGTAAATGCGGCTGCCATCTCTGGCGATGAACCAAATATGTCCATCTTCTCCGGCTTCAATTCTGCCCAAGGTGCCGTCTCCCGGCGGTACACGCCAGGAAGAGACTTCATTCGTTGATGGATCCAATGCAATAACCGATTGGGAGGAGGAAACCGTGAACCAAACTCTGCCATTCTTATCAACGGTAATCCCTGCGGCACGGCCTTCATTGGCGGCGAGGGGCCAGTCCTGCACCTTGCCATCTTCGGCGCTTACAGACCCCACACGGGTGGCATCTGTACGGGCAAACCACAAGGTGCCATCAGGGGCACTTGCGATCTCATAAGGGCCATCCTGTTCACCGGGCAGGCCGATACCATTGAAGGCAATGGTGGGCTCAGATTGGGGAGGGACTGTTTGAGTGATTACAGGACCCAGGTTTGGGTATGCACTGGCAGTTGGTTCATCCGTAACGGTTGAAAAATAAACCCGCGCCCCAAAAAACGACATGATGATGAAGGTAAGCACCGTTGAAAACGCAAGAGCGGGAGCGGTAAAGGAGCGGCGCAACCCGGAAAACCAGGGGATACGCTCCTTGGAATGAAATTCCTGAAGGATGCGTTGACGGCTGGTAAACACACGTTTCTCAGAAGGTCGCGGCTTGGGGTGGGTGGACAAGGATGTGGCAACGCGCAATAAAGGCTCCAGCTCGCGGGCATGGTCCTTATAGCGTGACAGGCATTCCTCCCGGGTGGCACGGCCTGCTTTTATGTCAGACAGGCATGCTTCCAGGATCTCGCCCAGTTTATCGTCTGTTTGATTCCTTGTCTTCATAATTAGTCTCTCGACAGATTACTTTCCAGTACGACCAATGCACGTGCCTGAAGGCGTTTAATGGCATCGATCGATTTACCTAAGATTTTTGCAGTTTCTGCGATGCTAAAATCATCAAAAAAGCGCAGAATAATCACTTCTTTTTGTTCGGATGTCAGCTTTTCGAGCGCTACGCCCAGTTCTTTGTTCGTGAGGGTCTGCTCAACAAGCTTTTCCGGGTCAGAGGTGGCATCCAGCCAGGTTTCCTGTAATTGAAGGGTATCTGGGCGGCGCAACATATCTACGATCAGGTTACGGGCAATGGTGACCAGCCAGGCCCCAAAAGAAACACCCTTCCACTTGAAGGTGCCAATGGTCTTGAAGGCACGCAAAAACGCTTCCTCGGTGATATCCTCAGCAAGCGGAACATTCCCTTCCAGGCGATAGTATGCAAATGTATAGAGTTGCTGGTAATGCATGCTATACAGAGCTGCTACAGCCTGTGAATCACCATCCTGGATACGCTGTACCAGGTTGGGAATGTCAGTTTCAGGTGGTGCGGAACCCTGAGAAATATGTGATGCTTCATTATTCATAACGTATGAAATCGAAAAAAGAGACCGGCAAATCGAAAATTGGTCGAAAATTGCAAAACTGCAAGGTTAATTAAGGCCCCAAAGAGCAGTGGGAGGGAGAAAAACACGGAATTTACCGGTCCATGGCCATGCGCAAGGCAGATTCCCAGTGCGGGAGGCGCAGGCCAAAAGTGGCGGTAAAGCGGTCACAGTTCAACGCCGAGAACAGCGGACGCATTGCCGGGGCTGGAAAATCAGAGGTGGAGGCAGGCAAAATTTCCTTTACCTTCTGTTCGTGGCGGTTAGGATCAAGCTCAAGGATCAGACGGGCCCACTCGAGGCGGCTGGCATACCCATCCCCTGCCAGATGATACAGACCCGTCCGCTCACAGAGGTAACCGGGACCACGCGCTAAAATCTGTGCGGTTACTTCGGCCAGCAGGCGCGCCCAGGTGGGGTTGCTGATCTGGTCATCCACCAGCCGCAGGGTTTCATGTTGGCGGGCCCATTGCAGGGTCTTGGTGACAAAACTGTCACGGCGCAGGCTATAAACCCAGGCTGTACGGAAAATGAGATGCGCGCCGCCTGCCGCCTGAACAACCTGCTCCCCTGCCAGTTTGCTGGCTCCGTAAACGTTCAGTGGATTGGTGGCATCGGCTTCGGTGTAGGCTGAGCCTTTTGCTCCATCGAACACATAATCGGTGGAATAGTGAACCATCACCGCGTTCGACAGTTTGGCTTCTTCCGCCATGACCGCGGTGGCTTTCGCGTTGATCGCAAATGCCAGTTCGCTTTTGCTTTCGGCCACATCCACCGCGGTGTAGGCGGTGGCATTGACAATGGTATCCGGTTTGTAGGTGCGAATCACATCGCGCAGAGTCTCTGGATTTGCCAGATCAATTTGCGGGTAGTCCAGACCGCGTACATCGCCCAGAGGCGGTAAACAGCGTTGTAATTCCCATCCCAGTTGGCCAGTGTTGCCCAGCAGTAGTATTTTCATCTATATTTTTCCGTTGGCGAGATCGAAAAGGTATTGACCATAAGAGTTGTTTTTGAGCCTGCCAGCCAATTCCTGAAGTTGTTTTTTGTCGATGAAGCCCATGCGGTAGGCGATTTCTTCAGGACAGGAGATCATCATACCCTGGCGTTCCTGCACGGCTTGAATGAAGTTCGAGGCTTGCAGCAGCGACTCGTGGGTGCCGGCATCGAGCCAGGCCACCCCGCGGCCAAGTGCCTCCACGCGCAAATCGCCGCGTTCGAGGTAAAGACGATTTAGGTCGGTGATCTCCAGCTCGCCGCGTTTCGAGGGCTGTAAATTCGCCGCCATTTCGATCACACCGGGGTCGTAAAAATACACACCCGGCACGGCATAGTTCGATTTTGGCTGGGCGGGCTTTTCTTCCAGGCTCAACACCTTGCCATCTTTATCGAATTCAACCACGCCGTAACGTTCGGGGTCACGCACAGGGTAGGCAAAGATGCGTGCACCGGATTTCAACGTGGCCGAGCGGCGCAGAATTTCAGGCAAACCGTGACCGAAGAAAATGTTATCGCCCAGGATCAGGCAGGATGAATCGTTTCCGACAAATTTTGCACCGACGCGGAACGCGTCTGCCAACCCTCGCGGCTGGTCCTGTTCTGCGTAGGAGAATTTCAGCCCCCACTGAGTCCCGTCACCGAGCAGATTGCGGAAAAGCGGCAGGTCTTCGGGGGTGCTGATGACAAGAATATCGCGAATCTCCGCCAGCATCAACATCGAAAGCGGATAATACACCATGGGTTTGTCGTACACCGGCAGCAATTGCTTGCTCATGGAAAAGGTCAGCGGGTGCAGGCGTGTACCGCGTCCACCGGCAAGGATGATTCCCTTCATGATGGCTTCTCTCTTTTTTCGTAGTTTTTTGCCAGCCAGGTCTGGTATTCACGCTGTTTTTGAATGGCACTCACCCAATCGGGGTTGGCAAGGATCCACTGCACCGTGGCGAGCAGACCTTCGGTCAAAGAATGGCGCGGCTTCCAGCCGAGATCGCGCTCGATCTTGCTGATGTTCATGGCATAGCGACGGTCGTGACCGGGGCGGTCTGCCACGAATTTGATCAAACTGCGATGTGACTCGGCTAGAGGCTGAAGTTCATCCAACAGGTCACAAACGGTTTCGACGATGGTCAGGTTGGCGGGCTGGTTATTGCCGCCAATGTTGTAGGTTTCACCGGGTTTGCCATCCACAACGATCCTGTGGATCGCTTCGCAATGGTCGGTCACAAACAGCCAATCGCGGATCTGCTGTCCATCACCATACACGGGCAATTGCTTGCCGGTCAACGCATTGAGGATGACCAGCGGAATCAATTTCTCAGGGAACTGACGCGGGCCATAATTATTCGAGCAGTTGGAAATGGTCACCGGCAGCTGATAGGTGTGGTTGTACGAGCGTACAAGATGATCGCTGGATGCCTTCGAAGCGGCATAGGGCGAATTCGGCGCATAGGGGGTCGTTTCAGAAAAAGCAGGGTCATCGGGTGCAAGCGTACCGTACACTTCATCGGTGGAAACATGATGAAAGCGGACCTCATCGAGAGGCAGAGCCTTCTCCACCTGCCAATACTGTCGTGCCGCTTCAAGCAGGATAAAGGTGCCAAACACATTCGCCTGAATGAACGGCTCCGGGCTCAAAATCGAACGGTCAACATGTGACTCGGCCGCAAAATGGATGACGGTGTCGATCTGGTGCTGGTGAAGCAAATCGCGCACAAGATCGCGGTTACAAATATCGCCCTGCACAAAAGTATGCCGCTCTGCATGCGGAAGGTCTTTCAAATTTTCGAGGCTGCCCGCGTAGGTCAACGCATCGAGATTGACGATATGAACCCGTTCATCCGCCTCTAAAAGATAACGTACAAAATTGGAGCCGATAAAACCCGCCCCGCCAGTGACCAAAACATTTTTCATTTTGTCTCCCGGAGTCTAATCATAAATCTCAGCGTCTTTGAGAAGCACGCCCTGCGCATCCTTCCCGGACAGAATTGGGAAATTCTCACCTGTCACGGGCCAATCAATGCCAAGAGCAGGATCATTCCAAAGCAGACTGCGTTCCCATTGCGGAGCGTAATAATCTGTAGCCTTGTAAAGGATTTCAGCCCGCCCGCTCATGACGTAAAACCCATGCGCGAATCCGGGCGGAACCCAAAGCTGGTTCCTGTTTTCTGACGAAAGGACCGCCCCGACCCATTTTCCAAACGTCGGGGAACTGCGGCGGATGTCCACGGCCACGTCGTAGATCTCACCAACGACCGCCCGCACCAGTTTACCCTGAGGCTGGCGAATCTGGTAATGCAATCCGCGTAAAACTCCCTGCACCGAAGCCGAGTGGTTATCCTGCACAAAATCAAATGAAATGCCTGCCGCCGCGAAACGTTCCTTCTGGTAGCTTTCCAAAAAGAAGCCGCGCTCATCTTCATACACTTTCGGCACGACCAGAATCACCTCAGGCAGGCTGGTTGGAATAAACTGCATGTAGATTCTACGCTCCTGCGCCCGGTTGTGCCTTGCGATATTCCGCCACAATATCCACGGCGGGGCCCACTGCACGAACTGTACCATGATCCAGCCAGGCAACACGCTGACAAAGATTCATCACCGATTCCATGGAATGTGAAACCATGATGGAGGTGGTCTTTCCATTGCGGAAACCGCGCATACGCGCCTCACACTTCTTGCGGAAGGATTCGTCACCAACCGAAAGCACTTCATCGAGCAGGAGGATATCCGGTTCCCAGGTGGTGGCGGCGGCAAACCCGAGGCGGGCGTACATGCCGCTGGAATAAGTGCGCAACGGCGAATCGATAAAATCACCCAGTTCAGAGAATTCGATGATCTCATCCATGTGCTCTTCTATTTCGCGGCGCGGATGACCGAGGATGGTGCCATTCAGCATGATGTTCTCGCGGCCGGTCAACTCAGGGTGAAAGCCCGCGCCCAACTCCAACAGCGGCGTGACAACCCCTTTGATCCACACCCGTCCTTCGGTCGGGATCAAGACCCGCGAAACAACCTTGAGCAGGGTGCTTTTCCCGGCGCCGTTATTGCCCACCACACCGAAAATCTCCCCTTTTTGAATGGTCAGGTTTATATCGTTCAGCGCGCGAAATTCCTTGAATTGAATCCGCCGCTGAAGAATGCGGATGGCATACTCTTTAAAGGTGCGGATCTTTTCCCCCGGCTTGCGATACAACACGGAGACCCCTTCAAGGCGGATAACATCTTCTGGCATGTGATTCGAATTGGTCATTGGTTTACAGGTGATAGGCAAATTCATCGGAGCGTTTCGAGAAGAACAGCCACCCGATGGCAAGAGTTACAGTAGAGATCAATGCAGCTACAAGCAAAGTGCTCCCATCCGGGATCACCCCCTCAAAGATCGGCGCGCGGAAAATTTTCACGTAATAGTACATGGGGTTCAAATGAAAGAACCAGTAGCGGTAGGCTTCAGGGATCAGGGTTTCAGGGTAAACGATGGGCGTCAAATACATCCAGCCGGTCAACACCAGGCTGTACATATCCGATACATCAGGGAAGTAAATGGACATGGTGGAGACGATCAACCCCACACCCAGGGCAAACGCCCCCAGCAGCAGCATCGAGATCGGCACAAAAAGAATGCTCCAACGAATCGGCAGGCCAATGATGAGCACGATAAACACAAGCGGAATGAACGAAATGCCCAAATTGGTCAACCCTGTGCCGATCGAAGAAACGGCAAAAGACGTGCGCGGAAGATAGATCTGCCGCAACAAAGCGCCGCCCCAAACGATCTGGGTCATCATGGCGCTGGTGGCCTGTGAAAAAAACGTCCACGCGATCAAACCGCTGAGAATATAGGCCGGGTATCCCTTGACCTGACTGAACAAGGTCGAAAAGACCACCGACAGAATGATCATCATGCCAAGGGGCTGGAGCATCGTCCAGGCAACGCCTAAAACCGAGCGCTTGTAACGTGCCACGATGTCCTTGCGGATCAATTGCAGAATCAAATCACGATATCGAAAGATACCGCGCAATTCTTCCAACGCCACCGGTCCGCGCCGGGCGCTATCATAAATAAACTCTTCAGATGTTTTCATACCACTCACAAAAGGTAACTAAATTCCAAAAAACTGACCCAAAGCCAGGGCCAGAACAAAAATCCATGGTGTCGATTTTTGAACGGGATTAAAACAGCGTTTTCGATTCTACCATACGGAAAAACCGCAGAAACGGCTACTGCACAGGGCATTGCAAAGGCACCGGCGGACGGCGCGTGTACACAATGTTCGGCTGGTCTACAATGACCACAGCCAGTGCATCAATGTTGGCCCCCAACCCACACCCCAAAACGAACACATCCGAAGCATTCGGGAAATAATCCACATCGGCTCGCGGCAGCAACACATAACTCAACCCCTGCGGGCCGATCACCGTGAAGGCAATTCGGGGGAAATCCATGGCGGTGTACGGGAAGCGATTCTTCGGAATGCCCCTGCCCGCCTCAAAATATCGTGGATACAAGGCCCGCCCGGCGACGATCCTGAGCTCAGGCCATTGCTCGAAAGCCGCCTGCAATTCCGCCGCGTCGTATCCCATCTTTTGAATATCACCCTGCGATTCAAGCAGTGCGAACAATTCCTCTTGTGAACGCTCGGGGTAACGGCGCGGAATGAAATGACCCGACACCGGCACCAGCGACCCTGCAAACAGGAAGAAAATGACGATCAACGGAGCTTTTTTCTTTAACGGTTCCCAACTCCACGAAACCTGCTCAGCGACAGGAGCAGTCTCTTCCCGCAGGCCAAAGAAAGCCATCCCCCACAAAATGACCTGAAACAAGCCCAGCGCAAAATAGAACAGGATGATCCAATCAATGGGCACGACGTAGCGTCCGCCGGAGGTGCGGGCAAAGGCATTGGCAAGGTCGTAGAAAAAGAAGATGCCCAACGGCGCCAGCCCCGGAGCGCGGGAATATTTCCAGGCGGCGGCAATGCCCAGCGCGACCAGAAGCAGGTTCAAGGTCAGGAAACGATGCGCGCTTTCAGCGAAGCGTCCATCCCAATATGGCTCCCAATACGGAAAGTCCCCGCGCACCGTGCGCCACAGGTCGTGGAACTCGTCATCGGTTGGCAGAATAAAGACCGATGAAATAATGTTATGCAGGAAATGAATGGTGACGAATTCATAAACAGGTTTCACCCTTGCAGGTTCAGCCAGGCGCGGACCCGTGGACGATACAGTGGAAACATGCAGCGGGCTTGCTTCATTTCCCTGCGGTTCTTCTTCGGGTGCAAGCTGCGGCGCCGCCTGCGGATACCGCGCCTTAAGAACGATCATGATCCTGTAAAAATAAATATCGAAAACAGATTTATCGTGATATGCCCCCCAGGCATATGTGCTTGCGAACATCGCGACCAAAATCAACACGCCGATCACTGCGCCGCGCAATTTCTGCCGCCAATAGACGAAGGGAACCAAGATCCCTGCGAACACCAAAAGGAAAAGCGTGTTCGTGCGCAGCATGATTCCCAGCCCCACTACACCGCCTGCCCACACGGCGTTCAGGTAATTTCTGGCGGGGTCCTTCAGCCAGCGCACCATCATCAAAGCGAACCATGCCACGAAAATGACCGTCGGGAAATCTGTGAGCATGTGTTTCTGGTTGGCGAGATCGATCAAAGTGCTGACCATGATCCCATTCACACCGCGCATCGTCACCAGTGCCGCAAGGATCACACCAAATGAGCGGTTGAACACATCCCGCCCCAGCAAATATAGAAGCGCGGGAAATACCGCATAGATCGCGGCCTGCACGTTCATCAGGTGTTCGTAATTCTGTCCGAACAATTGATGCATAAATACCAAAAAGGCCATGTACAGGGCGCGGTCCCAGTAGGCGCCGTTGTTGATACCCTGACCGATCAACGCGAACTGACTGCCGCGGTCAAAGGTTGCCGCATCGGAAAACGGATGCAATTCATAATCAGGCAGAAACGGTCCCGGCGCAAAGAAACTGGTGGGCAATGGTTCACGCGCCCAAAGATACGCCGCCACGCCCCAGATCAAAAAGAAAATGAAAAGGTCTGTCCATTTTGGAAACCGCGCCTTGAACGGCGAACGTTCCAGTGCGAACACACCGAGGCCGATCACCATCGCCAGCACGATCTGCAAACTCAGCACAGGCACACCCGCGCCATACCAAAAGCCGTCGCTTACCCATACCCCCATGCCGGTCAACGCAATGAAGGCCCAAACCAAAAGAAAAGCGAACATCACGCCCAGCGCAATGCCAAGGATCTTTTTATTCGATGAAAGCGTGCTCAAAAAGTTCTGCGGATCAAAACCATATTCTTCCACCCCTGAAACGACAAAAGTCAAAACCCCGGCGAGGGTCAGCCAAACGATGATGGGATGCAGACGCAGGTAATAATCCTGATTGCTTTCCCAACGATACAAAGGCGTGAACCAAATCACCCAACCTGTAATGGCGATTCCCGCCGCCAGCCAGCGGATCAGCCCCGCAAGAAACGACCGCCCGAAGAGAAAGGTCCACGTCCACTCCGCCCAGGTCTCATCGCGAAACGAGCAGACCGAAATCGCCGACGCCAACAGCCCTGCCAGCGCAACACTGCCGATCAGAATCATTCGTTGCAGCGACAGCCCCAAAAAAATATTGTTCTTCGGGTCAGACGGGACTTGATACACCACCCAGGCCGTCACAAACGCGCCGACCGAGATCAGCAGTCCATAGACCGCCAGGGTGAGGGATTTGTTTTTCCAGCGCAACATATTAATCGGCATGAGTTTACCATAACGGAACCCCATCAATTTCGCCCGTATAATTGGGCATGCATGCCGAAAACTTCAAGCAAAAAACCGATTGGAAACCCAACCCGCGGAAAAACCGCCACCAACCGACTCCGCCGTGTCGATAACTTTATCCTGCTCTATGAGCCAGCGCTTCTCACACGGACCGACGGCCTGTTTCAGCATTCGATGTTCATTGATCTTGGCTACGGCTTTGACGCCCGCACCACCCTCGAAAGCGCCGAAAGGTTCAGACGCATCAACCCGTCGCTGCCCATCCTCGGCGTGGAGATTGACAAGGAGCGGGTCGAGGCCGCGCTGCCCTTTGCCGACAGCATCACCCACTTTCGGCATGGAGGATTTAACTTGCCTTTGCAATCAGGCGAAAGGGTAAGGCTGATCCGCGCGTTTAATGTCCTGCGTCAATATGAAGAGAAGGATTTTGCGCCTGCGTATGAACGTCTGGCTGAATACGTGTTACCGGGCGGACTGATGATCGAAGGCACGTCGAATCCATTTGGCAGCATTTGGGTGGCGAACCTCGTACGCAAAATGGAAAGTGGATGGAAATTTGAGGCACTCGTGTTCAGCACCAACTTTCACATGGGGTTTGACATCACCGATTTTCAAGCCGTACTTCCGAAGAATCACATCCACCATGTTGTGCCCGGTGAAACCATTTATGATTTTTTCGAAGCCTGGAAGCGCTCCGCAGCTGAGACCGCCCATGCAAAAGTCTTCGGGTGGAAGCAATGGTTCATCGCCTCCGCCGAAAGCCTGGCAGCCAAAGGATTCAAGATCGATGTGCATAAAAAATGGCTGGCCAAAGGCTGGTTGATCCTGAAAAACGGAACAAGCGCAGAAGATTGAGCGTCAGGTTAACGCACCAGACGGGTAGAATTCTCTTAATTAATAGAAGCATCCTCTCGTCATGCAATTCTCGTGAAATAAGGTGTGACGCATTAAATCAGTTTTTCTCTACCGTACATTTGCACCGCGAAGCCCGCAAAGGGCGCGAAGAAATCTTTAAAACCTGGCGATCTTGGCGTGCTTCGCGGTAAAAATCGAGAAATGTACGGCAGCAAGATCAGTTTCAAAAAAGGAAAGTCTCATGGCATCTTTCAAGAAAATCCGTTTACTGGCTGTGGTGCTGTTATTGATCAGCATGGCTTGCGCCACGCCATCCATTTTTCCATCGAACGAAAGTGAGATCAACACTGCCGTGGCAGGGACGGTCATGGCGGGCCAGACCCAGGATGCAGTAAACGAACTCCTCACCCCGCCCACCATACAAGACACCCCCACCCTTGTCCCTACGCTGACATTCACACCCGAACCGCCCACAGCAACGCCCACACCCACGGTGGTGCCAACTTTGCCATTCACCCCCACAGCAGAGACTCCTTTCATCACCGTGTCGGTGGATACAAACTGCCGCAGCGGCCCAGGGAAGGTATATGATGTGGTCGGCGCCCTGTTAGTGGGAGAATTTGCCGAAGTGTTCGGCCGTGACCCAAGCAACAATTACTGGTACATTCTCAACCCCGATGGCAATGACCCCGAGTTTTGCTGGGTATGGGGAAAATATGCCACACTGACAGGGCCAGCCATGCTCGCGCCGGTCTTCACACCGCCGCCCACCCCAACCGCCACAGCCACATCCCTGCCCACGCCGAAATTCACCGTCGAATACACCAGCATGGATTCGTGCAATGGCTTTTGGTGGGTGGAACTCAAATTGAAGAACACCGGCGGCATTCCGTTCAAATCGGTGAACATTTCGATCAGGGATAAAGTCACTGATGTCGTTGTCTCCGACACTGCCGATGGATTTATCAATCTCGATGACTGCCAGACGAAAAGCGCAAAGGAAATCCTTGGCATTGGCGAAACTTTCACCATCAGCACACCCGCCTTCAAATACAACCCTGAAAGCCACAGACTCTTCGTCACCATTACATTGTGTTCGGATAAAGGTCAACAGGGAACATGTGCAACAGAAAAGATCGATTTTGAGCCGTAATTACAAAGGAGATGAAGTGTCACGATCAACACAGGCAGCAGACTTGAACAGGCAATTCCAAAACAAAACGCGGACCAGGATCCGCGCTCCAAAGACGCTGTTTTTTCTATTGGCAGTGATGCTTTTGGTCAGTTGCACCAGCAGCCCCGAACCTGCCGCGCCCACGCTCACTTTCAAGAACACCGTGGTCAGCCTGACTTTCGATGACGGTGACGCCGACAACTACGCCGTACGCGACATCCTCGCAAGGAATAACCTGCGCGCCACCTTCTACGTCGTCAGTGGATTTACCGGCACGAACGGGTACATGACCGAAGATCAACTGCGCGACCTGTATAACGATGGCAATGAAATCGGCGGTCACACCCTCAACCATAGCAATGTCCCAGACCTGAGCGGTGCAGACCTCGAACGCGAGATCTGTCAGGATCGGAAAAACCTGCTCGCGCATGGGTTCGAGGTGAATTCCTTCGCCTATCCCTACGGCCACTATGACGATGAATCAAAGCAAATGGTGGTGGATTGCGGCTACAGCAATGCGCGCGGAGTCTCCGGCGGCCCGGATACCATTCCGCCCGTGGATATGTATGCCTTGAATGCCATGCCTTATATTGTAAAAGACACCCGCTTTCCAAAAATGACACGCTATGTCACCGAGGTGGAAAACGATGGCGGCGGCTGGGTCATATTCGTTTTTCATCACGTCTGCGACGGGTGCAACGAATACGCGATCAAACTCAGCGTGTTCGACCAGTTTGCAAAATGGCTTGGCGAACAACAAGCCAACGGATTGGTGGTCAAAACGATGAGCGAAGTGGCGAATCCAAAATAGGCCACACTGTAACGTGAATTTTTCAAAGTCGGCTTCAAAGTCTGTGGATTTTGAAGCCGACTTCGTTTCACTCCGCTTTTTTCCTGCGGATCAGGAATAACGGCAAAAGCATCAGCGGAATGGAAATCGCCACCCCGCATAAACCACCCAACCCAAACATGCCGCCAATGGAAGCCAGCGCGTATTGTTCATTGCGAATGATCTTCGTACTGCCATCGGCGAAGGTACAAGTGATCTCCACTGTGTGTCCATACGTACCCGATGGGCTGGATGTGGTCGGCACAGATGCACCGTCCTGGCGTGAGTTGCCTTCCGCGCCCGGGCAAAAGACTGCCACAGCGATCTTCTCACTTAAATCAGGCACAGCGAACATTGAAGGTCCCAGCATGAATGTGGTGACAAAAATGATGCCGCACGAAACCGCACCGATCATCACCCATGCGATCAAACGCGCCACCCAAACTTCCTTTGCAGAATTCAATTTCATGACTCACCTCTAATCATTTTTCGCGGAAACACACAATTAACAATGATTGTATCGAATCCAAACAGCAGATACAACCTCCCAAAGTTTCACTGCCGCGAAATTTCACGGCGATCGGCCGCAGTGATAAAAGTACAATATTTCCCAAAACCCTTGACTCTATTTTCCTCCGCGTGATAAACTCACCACGCTTCAAAAAAGCATATTCCATGAAAGGAGGCGCACGCCTAATGATAATGAACAAGTTTTACACCTTTATCGCTCCCATCGGTAACACCGATGTCGATTCTCGCAGTGCGCCTGCCCGCAGTTAGACAAACTTTCCAAGTTGTCATGCGGCCACGGTGTCACTGCTGACCCGTGGCCGTTTTTATTTAATCGCGTGAAAGGCGGCCATGGGTCCATGAGACCTGTGGCCGTTTTTTTTGTTTTTTGGTTTGGAGGAAAAAATGTTGGATATACAAACACAGTTATTCGAAGCAACGGATATCCGTTTCGGGCCCATTGACCATGAAACACATCCTGAAATCGAATCCAAATGGACGCATGACGCCGAATTCATGCGCCTGTTGGACCTGAAACCCGTCCGCCCGCTCTCACCTGCCATGATAAAGAAGCAGTATGAGGCCATCGAAAAAGAAATAGAGGAGGATAAAAACCTCTTCTACTTCACCATCCGCGCCCGTGAAGATGACCATTTGATCGGGAAGGCCATGGTCGAGTGGATCGACTGGACGAACGGAAATGGTTTTATTCGCCTTGGCATTGGCGCAGCCGAAGACCGCCGCAAAGGCTATGGCTCGCAGGCATTGCATATGCTGTTACGGTATGCCTTTGGTGAGTTGAACCTGTATCGTGTTACGGCCGTCGTCCCTGCTTATAACGAAGGCGCACTACGCCTCTTCCAGAAGTTTGGTTTTGTGGAGGAAGTCCGCAGGCGGCAGGCATTAAACCGTGACGGGCAATTTTGGGACCTGATCTCTTTCGGCCTGCTGAATACCGAATGGCAGGATCAGGCCCGGGCATAGGAGGACGCGATGAAAGACATCTATCGCGGCACCCTGGTCCGCCTGTGCGATGAATCGCCGGAGATCATGGCCAAGGCATTCGCAAAATGGGATCGCGACACCGAACAGCATCGTCTGGCGGATAGCGATCCCGCCATGCTGCTTTCGGAAAAAAAGATCAAGGAAATCGTCGAAAAACGCGCCGAGAACAAGCAATCGGCTCCGTTTTCCATTCGCACCCTGGCTGAAGACAAGTTGATCGGCGGGGTGGGGCTATGGGTACATTCTTGGTCCCACTCCGATGCCTGGCTGGGCATTTCCATCGGCGACCGTGAGTATTGGGGCAAAGGGTATGGCACTGACGCCATGCGGCTCATGGTGCAATATGGATTCATTGAGTTGAATCTGCGCCGCATTTCGCTCGGCCTGCATGCCTACAATGAACGCGCCCGAAAATCCTACGAGAAAATCGGGTTTAAGATGGAAGGCCGCACACGTGGCGACGGCCTTCGCGACGGAGTGCGCTTCGACAGTTTGTGGATGGGCATTCTGCGTGAAGAGTGGCTGGCAGCACAGGAGTTGGCATGAAAGACATTCTCAAAGGAAATACTGTCCGCCTCTCTGCCATGAACCACGAAGAGATCGGTCAGGCCATGTCCGCACAAGCACGCGACTCGGAACTGATGCGTTTGATGAGCACCAGCCCGTCCCGTCTGCATTCTGCCAAAACCTCGGTCAAGTTCTTCGAAAAGATGATCGAGAAAAATTCGCCCGCCGAATATTTCTTCAGCATTCGCGCACTGGAAGATGACCGTCTTTTGGGTGATATCAATCTCGATGTCATCAACAACTGGAGCTCACGCGACTCATTTGTTGGGCTGGGCATCTACGATCGCGCAGACTGGGGCAAAGGTTATGGAACCGATGCCATGCAGATCACACTTCGTTTTGCGTTCACCGAACTCAACCTGCACCGCGTCACCCTGACCGTATTTGAATACAACCCGCGTGCAATTCGTTCCTACGAAAAAGTGGGCTTCAAACATGAAGGCCGCATACGCGGAGGTCTTATAAAAGATGGAAAGCGTTGGGATATGTTCTTCATGGGCATTCTCCACAACGACTGGAAGGAGTTACAAAAATGACACAACCTAATTTACGAGAAACGCTTCTTGATACGACCCTGAAACTGCGCACTGCTCAATGGGCAGACTGCGAAGCTGTTGCAGGACTCATCTACGCCGTGTGTGAAGCCGATGGCGACACCACTGTGGCCGTCACACCAGAAGAATTGAAAAACGAATGGCAGGGTGAAGGTTTCAATCTTGAAACCGATGCCTTCGTTGTCACAACTCACGATGACCGTATCATCGGTTACGAAGAATTCTTCAACCAGCACGAACACTACAACCTGCGCACCGATGGATACGTCCACCCGCAATTTAAGAACCTTGGCATCGGCACCACCCTTTTACGCCGAGTCGAGGCGCGCGCCCGTGAAGAAATGCAGCTTGCCGAACCTGACCTGCGGGCCTTTCTGCGCAGCACCATAGACAGCCGCGATGCCGCCAGCCATGAACTGCACAAAGCCGAAGGCTATTCTCCCAAACGCTACCATTGGCGCATGGAGATCAAACTCGAGAGCGCCCCGTCTCCTGCCGTATTTCCCGCAGGTGTGGAGCTTCGTCCGTTCATCCGCGCCGAACATGAGGTGGCGGTCTGGCAGGCTCAGAACGAAGCCTTCCGCGATCACTGGGGCAGCCACGATGTATCCTTCGAAGAATTCACCCGCAGCCGCTTCGATGACCCCGAATTTGATCCCAGCCTTTGGGCGATCGCCTGGGATGGAAATGAAGTGGCGGGCTTTTCACTTAACCGCTTCCGCATGGGCATTGGCTGGGTCCGCACATTGGGAGTCCGCCGCCCGTGGCGCAAAAAAGGCCTTGGCCTTGCGCTGCTCCAGTATTCATTTGGCGAACTCTACAAACGCGGCAAAGATACCATTGGCCTTGGGGTGGATGCCTCCAGCCCCACTGGCGCAACCCGCTTATACCAACGGGCAGGCATGCGCATCGCCAGTGAATTCCTCACGTACGAAAAGGAACTTCGCCCCGGGCGCGTTGTGGAGGATTAATTTACACTCAAAAAAGACCCTGATGGCCTAAAAACGAGCCAATTGGAGGCTTGAATAGACAAAAAAGACCTTCAGGGTCTGTAGTTTCTGGCCGTTTCACTGCCACAAAAAATGGAAATGAAAAGCCGGTTCGCCCGGCGGGTGAAATCAGTGTAGAATCAAAGCATATTCGTGTTTTTGGAAAGGATAATCCCTATGAACCTGCGTTGTATTTACTGCCAGACCCCATTCACCCTTAGCCGCCCCGAGATGCTGACTGCCATTGTGACAATGAATGAAAAGAACCTGAATCACTACGACAGCCATTGCCCGCGTTGCCGCCGCGCCAATTCCATCTCGCGTCAGAGAATGGAACTGTTCTTCCCGAACTGGCAGGATGCCGCCAAAAAGCAGGCTTCTGCTGATGCCAAAGCGGCGGCTTCGGCTGCCAGCGCTGGAGTTTCAGCCACGGCGTATCTTAAAACCGAGCCTCTTCCAAAAATGGCGAAACCCACCGCCGAGAAAAAACCAGCAGCCAAGGCTGCTGCCAAGAAACCTGCCGCAGGCAAATCTTCCACGGCAAAAGCCAAGGCCCCGGCCGCGAAGAAATCTGCAAGCACAAAGACCAAAAAGAAGTAACGCATGGCCATCCGCGCAGTATTTTTCGATTTCGGAGGCGTGATCATGCGCACCGAGTACCAGTCACCGCGCCAACATTTGGCGGAGCGGTTCGGCATGGACTACGATGACATTGACAAGGTCGTTTTCGCGAGCGAATCTGCGCGGCGTGCCTCGGTAGGTGCTATTACTGAAGATGCCCATTGGGCCGAGGTGCTGAAACGCTTGAAACACCCCGCTTCGGAGATGAAATCTTTCAAAGATGAATTCTTCGGCGGTGATGTGATTGACCGCAATCTGGTGGAATTCATCCGCTCTTTGCGGGGGCAGGTCCATACAGGGCTGATCTCCAATGCATGGAGCGGATTGCGTGAGTTCATCACCAGCGAAAAGGTCATCACTGCCTTCGATTCGGTCACGATCTCGGCGGAGGTTGGTGTGGTCAAGCCTGAAGGGCGGATCTATCAAGTTGCGTTGGATCAGGCCAAAGTTAAGGCAGAGGAAGCGGTCTTCGTCGACGATATGAATATCAACCTCGAAGGCTGTGAAGACCTGGGCATGACCGGCATCCTGTTCAAAAATCCACAGGAAGCCATTGAGGAACTGAAAAGGCTGCTGGCATAGTTTTTGCAACACAGGTTCCACATTTTCGATAAAGTTTTGAAACTTCAGCGTCTAACCCACGCTGTTGTCTTTTAAGGAGTATGCGATGAAAATCATCATCTTTTCAAACACTGACTGGCAAACGGAGTTCGCTCTCCGTGCCTGATGACTGGCTTTTATTAAAAAAGGAATAGCATGTTTATCAATTTAAAGTTGGATGCAAAAAAAGTATATCTATTCATTGAATTTACGGCATCGGCACTTTTCGCGATGATGTTCGTAACAATGTCGTTGTATGAAGCAACGGTGGCAGGGCTGACCCCGTTGCAGCTTGTATTGGTGGGAACTGCGTTGGAGGTCTCAGCTTTTGTTTTCGAAATTCCAACAGGCGTGGTCGCAGATGTGTATTCGCGCCGACTTTCCATCATCATCGGTTATTTTTTGATGGGAATCGGTTTTTTGGTGGAAGGGCTCTTCCCTGCCTTTCTGCCGATCCTGCTGGCACAGGTGATTTGGGGGTTGGGATATACCTTTACCAGCGGAGCTACACAAGCCTGGATCTCGGATGAAATTGGCGAAGAAGATGCAAACAAGCTGGTGCTGCGCGCCAACCGCGTTGGGTTGTATGCCTCCCTGCTTGGAATGGGAATGGCGGTTTTGATCGGCTCACAATCGGTGGGGCTGCCCATTTTATTTGGCGGGGCAGGTGTGGTTTTGATCGGGCTTGTCTTGGTGGTCATTATGCCTGAGACCGGTTTCCACCCCACTCCCAGAGAAGACCGCAACAACTGGCAGCACATGGCGCATACTTTCAAGGAAGGCATCAAGGCTGTCCGTGCGCGCCCGCGCCTGATGACCATTCTGGGAATTGGGCTGTTATATGGTTTGTATAGCGAAGGCTTTGACCGTTTGTGGGTAAAACACATTCTTGATACCTTCGAATTGCCTGTCCTCTTCGGGCAAACCGATGTAGCCTTCTTTGGTCTGCTGCGCGCAGGGAGCATGGTCCTTTCCATTTTCGCAACCCGATTCGTGGAGAAGCGAATCGATACGGGCAGTCCGCTGGCCATTGGGCGTGCCACTCTGGGAATTACCTTCGGCATCTCTGCCGGGCTGATCGGCTTTGCGCTTTCGCCCATTTTTGCCGTGACGATCATCGTCTACTGGTTTATCAGTGTCCTGCGAAATGTGGCCGGTCCGCTTTACAACACGTGGGTGAATCAAAAACTCGACCCCAATACACGCGCCACCGTACTTTCCATGTCTTCACAGGTGGATGCCATTGGGCAAATGGGGGGCGGACCGCTGGCAGCGGCAGTGGCTGGAACTGTTTCTGTGGTTGCCGCGATCATTACATCGGGACTGCTGCTACTGCCAGCCCTGCCATTGATCGGACGGGCCAATTCACAATCCATTGCAGAGAAGGTTGAGCAAACCGTTTCATAAACGCGGGGGTTAGTTAATTCATAATAAAAGGGAAGCTGGATTCTTTTCGATCCGGCTTCCCGATTGAATGGATTATAATTTTCAGGCAATCACCAATTCAAATCGGAGGTGTCTAGTGGATCTCTCGAAGCACGCTTTCTTTGAGGGAAGAATCGTCCCACTTGCGGACGCAAAAATCAACATTGCCACACATGGCTTTTTATATGGAACCGCCGTGTTCAGCGGTATGCGGGCATATTGGAACGAAGAGAAGAAACGTCTCTTCGTTTTTCGTCCATTTGACCATTATCAGCGCCTTTTAAACTCAGCCCGCATGATGGCCATGGATATTCCGTACGACGAAGAGAGTCTGATACAACTTACCCTTGACCTTTTGCGCACAGATAACTGGCAACAGGATGTGTACCTGCGTCCCACCATCTACAAGGCAGATATGGGCATTGGGGTACGCCTGCACAACTTAAAAGATGAGTTCTCCATGTTCGTGATGGCTTTCGAAAAATATGTCCCCAATGATGCGAATGCTCACATCACTTTCTCATCCTGGCGGCGTATTGACGATAACTCCATACCAGCGCGCGGGAAGATAGCGGGAGCATATGCCAACTCTGCTTTAATCAAGACCGACGCCAATCGCGCAGGCTTCGATGAAGCTCTGGTGCTCGATAACAACGGCCATGTTTCTGAAGGCTCCGCCATGAACATCTTCATTGTCCGTGATGGGGTTCTGATCACTCCGCCCGTCACCGATAACATCCTCGAAGGGATCACCCGCCGTTCGGTTATTGAACTGGCACGCAACGAACTAGGGCTGCAAGTACAAGAACGTTCCATTGACCGCACTGAAGTGTTCATTGCTGAAGAAGTGTTCATGACAGGCACCGCCGCCCAGATCGTAGCTGTGACAAAGATCGACCACCGCCCGGTTGGCATCGGAAAAATGGGACCCATCACAGAAAAACTGCGCGGTTTGTTCGATGAGGTTGTCCGCGCAAAACTCCCCAAATACAAGCAGTGGAACCTGGAAGTTTAGAGAAAAGGTACAAAGTTTCTCATGAAAAAAGGCCAGCCTTGTGAGGCTGGCCTTTTTGATTTATTCACATAAAAACGGTCACTTCTTCCTGCGTGCTTCCTTCTTTTTCCCCTCTCCTTTTTTCAGCTCCTCAAGTTCCAATCGGTTCTTTTCCAATTCCAATTCAAGTTTTTTACGTTCCACTTCAGCCAGTGAAGCCTCCCGTTGTTCCTTGCGCCATGTGATGACCGTGGTGATAATAAAACCCACCAGCGAAGTGACGGAAGTGACCACAGAACCAATGACCGCGGTAATGCCCATTCCATTGGCATCCTGCGAGGGCGGGGTCGAAGATGGGTCGTCACCGGTGGTCGCCGATGGGGCAAATTCACTGACCGCTTCCTTTACCAAGGAAGTGCTGACCGCCATTACCACAAACGCAATGGTGGAAAGCAGGAACAAAGCCAGAAAAATGTTGCGAAGGGCGGCCCGCCCGGTGAATACCTGAAACACGGAAGCACTCCCGAAAAATTACGGATTCTTCTTGAAACGTACCAACACCAGATTTTTCGAACATTCCTTGAACGTATCGATCTCGATCGGGTCGGAAAGGGGCAGGCCAGCTTGATCGAGGATCTGCAAAGTCAGGTTATCACGGGATGTGATCGGGGTGGTACCTAAAAAGAACTCATATCCTGATTTTCCATAAGCTGGCGCAATACTGCTGACGGTCAACTCGTTCTTGGTGCTGCCGTTGTAACTCCCTACAAGACGGACGGTGATCCTGAGAATATCGGCATTGTTCGCATCCACAATTGTGCCGCCAATGCCCTGCCATTTACAGTCGGCTTCAGGGTGGATGATCGTACTATCAATGTAGGTTACTGTAGCGGAAAATTGAGCCTTGATCGGCGTTGGAGTGGGAGTATCAGAAGGGGTGATAAGAGAGAAAAGGGTCGGCGAAGGGATCAATGTATGCGTGGGAAGCAGAGTCGGTGTTTCGGTCACAATGGAGAAAGGAGTGGCGGTCCAGGTGGCATCCAGTTGCAGCGGTGTGATCGTCGCTGTGGGCGGCGCATTTGGGTCAACCATGCTGGCCTTCAAAGGATTGATGGCCGACTGGGGGAAAATAAAGATCGCGACAAAATAGACGCCCAAACAAAGCGTCAGCAAAAGCGTCGCAATTGTCAGCATATCCCAGACCTCAAGTTTTGCGCTCTGCTTTGGGTTGGAGGTCGCTTCATAGTTATAATCGTATTTGCTCATTACTTAGCTCCAATGACAACTTATCTCACTGCAACAACGGGTTGCATGCAAACTAGGGAATTAAAGTAACATCACTCTTTGCGCGCTGATCAGCAAGCCAGTTGATGACTGCACGTTCCTGAACGACCAGCAAGGCATCAGGAGTCAGCGGGTGGTCGCCGCGTTCAACAACTTTGAAAATATGAAATCCCGCATCTGTTGCGATCACATCTGAATAAGCGCCTGGCTGAAGGGCAAACAACGCCTCATCTGCCGCCGGGTCGAGCAGGTAACCTCGTGGCACCCAACCCAATTCACCAAACGTGATCGGATCGAAAAATGCAGCCTTCTCATCGAAATCTGCACCGGCTTTAATTTCATCCAAAGCTGCGCGTGCATCCGCCTCATTATAGGTCAAAATCTGGCGAACGTGGATTTGTTCCACAACCGTTGGCACATCCGCAATGATTTTGTCACGCATCCATGCTGCTTCAATGGAACGGGTCAACGCAAAGCGGAAGGAAGCATCGTCATACCCGTGGGTGGATTGCCACTGACTTAAAGCGTCGGCACTGCCTAATTGAGCTGCCAACGCATCAATCCTTGACTGTAAGTCTGCCTCTGTTAAAGTGAAATTCGCTGCTCTGGCGGCTTGTGCCAGCAAAACCTGCGAGATCATATCTTCGAGCACAGCCTTGGCCGCATCTTCCTCTGTGAAGGAGAGTCCCAAGGCAGTTTGGGCAGACTTGTATCGTTCCAATTCCGCCTGAAATTCAGCGGTGGTAATGTACTCACCATTGACCGTCGCCACGGAAGGCGGTGGAGTGGCAGTGGGAGGCAAAGGTGTGGAAGTAGGCAATTCGGGAGTGGGCGTGTTCGAGGTCCCGAACGAAGCGCAGGCACTTAATCCCAAAACAAAAGCCAGAGTCAATTGAGCAAAAAAACGGGGTTTGGAAAACATTCGTGGAATTATATATTAAAAAAGTAGGGACACGGCGTTGCCGTGTCCCTACAAATTTGTTTATGGGCAGGTTTAGTAATCCATGCCGCCCATGCCGCCAGGAGGCATGGCAGGAGCCTTGTCCTTCTCGGGCATATCGGTGATGAGCACATCGGTGGTGAGGATCATCGCAGCGATGGAAGCAGCGTTTTCGAGAGCGCCACGAACCACCTTCACGGGGTCGATCACACCAGCCTTGATCATGTCGGTGTATTCGCCGGTGAGGACGTTGTAACCGATATTCGGATTCTTCTTCTCGGCAGCGGTGCGGCGGACGGTGTCAATGATGACGGAGCCATCCTGACCAGCGTTGGAAGAAAGCTTGCGGATCGGGGCTTCGAGCGCCTTCTTGACGATATTGATGCCGACCTTGATTTCTTCGTTCTCATCTTCAGCGTGAGCCTTGGCGAGTTTGTCGAGTTTGCCAGCGGCATTGATGAGGGAGATTTCACCACCAGGGACGATGCCTTCTTCAACGGCTGCGCGGGCAGCGGAGAGAGCATCTTCAACGCGGTGCTTCTTTTCCTTCATTT
>DAOQID010000064.1:0-12579 GCA_035339375.1 Anaerolineales bacterium
TCTTAGCGGTTAGTTTTGTCTATGTTGGGCAAGTACTCCCGACTTTGAGAAAGCCATACCGCCTGCCTTGTGAAATGTTGTAAAATCACCCATCTTTGATAGAATCGAACTGAACCCGTAAACGACGCGTACTGGAACCAATAACCTTATGACCGAACAACAAATCCCGTCTTCCCCGGTATGGGGCACAAATACCAAACTTGTCGTGGCCCTCACAGTGGTTGTGATCGTTGGCGCGTTGCTGGTCAAGTTTCAGTTCATTTTGACCCCGCTGTTGATCGCCCTGGTGCTGGCCTATTTATTCCACCCACTTTCCAGTTTTCTTCAACGTAAACTCCACCTTTCCTGGGGGGCTTCGGTCGGTATTGTATATCTGGTGGTCATCATCCTGCTGTTGGGGTTGCTTACCCTTGGCGGGGTGAGCCTTGTACAGCAGGCACAAAGCCTGGTTTCTGTGGTGCAAACTGCCATACGATCCCTCCCAGCTTTCATTGACAGGATCTCTGACAAAATCTATACCTTCGGCCCCTTCAAAATTGACTTCCGCGCCTTTGACCTCACCAACCTCGGCGACCAGATCCTGGGCATGATTCAACCCTTGCTGAGCCGAACGGGCACACTCATCAGCACAGTGGCGGGTGGCGCCGCCAACTTCCTTGGCTGGACTCTGTTCGTCGTCCTCGTTTCTTACTTTGTGTTGGCTGAAAGCGGCGGGTTTCGCAACCGCATGATCAGTGTGGACCTGCCCGGCTACACCCACGATTTCGAACGCCTCTCCCGCGAACTGGGCCGCACCTGGAATGCCTTCCTGCGCGGACAAATCATCATCTTTTTTATTGCCATCATCGTGTACACCATTGTATTGAGCGTACTGGGCGTGCATTATGCCCTCAGCCTGGCACTCATGGCAGGGCTGGCCCGTTTTGTTCCGTATGTCGGCCCTGCGGTCAACTGGGGATTGATGGCGCTCGTTTCATACTTTCAGGTTTACAAACTGTTCGGCCTTTCACCAGTGTATTATGCGCTGTTGGTGCTGCTCATCGCTGTCATCATTGACCAGATCTTTGATAACGTTGTCACCCCGCGCATCCTTTCCGACTCGCTAAAAGTCCACCCTGCGGCCGTGTTGGTTGCCACCATTGTTGCGGCCAACCTGTTTGGTTTGTTGGGTGTGGTCGTAGCCGCGCCCATCCTCGCCACCGCCGCCATTTTGTGGAAGTACATCATGCGAAAAATGCTGGATTTGGATCCCTGGCCCGAAGAGGAACAGACTCAACCAACACCGCCTCCCGGGTCAAGAATCCTCGTCTCGATCCGCCGCTTCTTTCGGACCCTCAGCCTGAATCGCAGCAAAGGGAAATAACCACCCCGTAGCATTGACAAGCGGGGCCGCGCGCCCCTGCCAGCCGCTGAAACTCATTCATCATTCAATAGACCCAAGGAGAAACATCATGAGCAATAACGAACCCAAAACAACGACCATCGCCGAAACCGAAAATTTCATCGCCTGGCGCGCTGAAGAACCCGATGGTGAAACCACCTACCACGTTGAATTAAATAATGTGACCATCCACTTCTTTCAGGAAGAATGGGTCGAATTCCTCGAACTCGTCCGCTCGTTGAAATAGAATCTTTGCCGTAACGACTTCAGCCTTTGTTTTATGCGGCTGAGGTCGTTACCCTTTTTTGGAGTCCACTGAATGAAATTATTCCAGTTTCTGCTTCGGGTGGGGGGGAGTTTGGCAGTTGCACTAATCGTCAGTTTTTCCTCGGCGGTGATCTTTTTTAATTACTCTGGCTACGAAAACCTCTCAGACCGCATTTTTTTGGTGGTTGTACCCACCCTTGCCATTGGGTATCTTTTCTACGAATCATTTCCAAAATACTGGCCCTGGCTTCTACAAAGACAACCTGCTGTGCTGGTGACCTTTGGCCTGCTGGCATTGCTGGCTGCTGCTGTTGTTGTTTTGCCTGCGGCGGTTTCGAACGTGTATTATCTTGGGCTGGTTTCACTGGCTTTGGCTTTGTTCATTCTCATGCTGCCCGCCGCACCCGCTGTGGAGCGGATTCGCACCTCGCATTCGATGCTGCATTACATGCTCGGTTTCGTGTTGAACCTTGCCGTCTCTTACGGGGTGGTCGGTTTCATGGGTGGCGTGTTCAGTTATCGGTTTGATGTGATCGTTTTTTCCATCCTCATCACGCTTGTAGGAAGTGTCATCGGCTATTATCTCGTCCGCCGTGCATCCCGTTCCATGCGTGATGGATTTTTGCGCAACCCGCTTAATTTTTTCCTGGTTATTTCGCTGCCTGCTTTTTTTGCGGCCATGCTTTTCCTGTCGCTGCAATTTCCATCCATGTTCTCGCTGGCATACATTCAAATTCCGCTGGCGCGGTTTGGCATGTTCATATCCAGCGCGGTGGTGGCAGGCGCATGGAGCGTTGCCCTGCTGGAACAGGTGGAACTGCGCGGTTGGTATGCGGCCTTCAAGCAGTCAAAGGCTTACGCCTTTATCAATGAAAACCTGCCTGGCCTGTATGCCGCCGCATCGTTTTTTGGAATCAACCTCATCATTGCCCGCGCATTGAATCACCCCACCTTCAGCATCAACAGCATTGTTTTCGAAGCCGATGCGGGTCCGTGGATGTCCATTCTCGGTTTTCCCGAGGGACACGATGTGAATCGCGCCGTACATCCTTTGGTGTTGATCACCCTGCGGCCTCTGGTTGGCCTGATCCAAATATTCACTGCCGATAAATGGTTCCTCGGCCCCATCATTGCCGTTGCTGCAATGAACGGACTTTGCATCTTCATGGCCTGGCTTTTTGCAAAACGTGCCACGCAAAAAGATTCCTACGCCTTTGTTTTTTCGATCATTCTTGGTGTTACCGCCGCGCATTTGCTTTTTGGCTCGCTGACTGAAACCTATGTCTTTGGCATGACCTCATTGATCCTGTTCTTCGTCCTCGTGCAGGCCGATGAAAAAAGGTTTTCCGTGCTGGTGCCTGCGGGGATTCTCGTTTTTGGGGTGACGGTCACCAACATTGCGCAAGGCATGATCGCACTCTTCTTCAAAAAATTCGGTTTTTGGAAACTCGTTTATTACGGCATCATTGTTCTGACCATCAGCATCGCATTGACCGCTTTTGTCAGTGTGCTGTACCCGGGCAACCAAACCTTCTTCTGGGTCCCTGCAGATCTGGCCTTTGAAGGACGTTTTTCCAAACCCATTTACGCGGGGCCGATGGATCGTGTCGTTGAAAAGTTCGGCGCTGTTGGCCGTGCCATCTTTTTCCACGGGGTTGTTGCCCCCACACCCATTGAAGATTTCACCCGCAAGACCACCGATCCGCTGATTGATTTCAAGACCCACGATTATCACGAACACCGCTATGCCTGGTACAACGGCGCGGCCTATTTGCCGGTGGCGCTCTGGCTTGGTTTGTTCGCAGGTTCGGTTTTGCTCTTCTTCAAAAATCTGCGCACCTCGCCGCATATTCCGCTGATGTTGGGACTGCTGGGAAGTATCGGTTTTACCTATTTCCTGCACATGAATTACGGGACCGAACTCTTCCTTTACTCGCCATATTGGACCTACCTGTTGATTTTCTTCCTCATGCTGGCCTATGTGGATTTTGCAGGGAAACGCTGGTTCGAAGCCGTGCTGACCATTTTTGCGGTGACTTTGATGGTCAACAACGCCTGGTTCATCTTCATCATCCTGCGTGGACTTGCCCCCTACCTCGCTGCAGGCTAATCACAGCGGACCTCGCGCCTGATTCCGTTCAAAATAATGAATCAGCCCCTCAGGCTTTTCCTCACTACTTTAACTGCATTGGCGGTTGCCTTTGCGTTCAGCTTTTTCTTCCTCAATTTGTCGGGTCGTTCTCTGGCAGAGCAAGGATTGCTGATTGGATTTTTGGCCGCATCGTTGGGGTGGTTGATTTGGAATGCACCCTCTGTTCTCAGTGAATGGAAGTTTGCCATGCCCAAGCTGGGGCTGCGTGAAAACCTGCCTGGTCTCCTCCTTGCATTGACCTTTTTTGCAGTGTACACATCCATTGGCCTGCAGCTCAACACCCTCAGCGTAGACACCACCGACAACTTCCTCGACGCCGATAACTCTTCCTGGATCACACGCATCGCCGACCCGGCAGGGTCCACCCTCGAAATGCGCGGACCACATCCGTTTGCGTATTTTATTTTCCGCCCGTTTGGCTGGCTGTTGAATCTCTTCACGGGGAGTTCTGCCCTCTCAGCCACCTTGTTGAACACATTCACAGGCGCGCTGTGTGTTTTCCTGGTCTGGCTGTTCGTGAAGCGCCAAATTCAAGATGCGGTGTATGCCTTGTTGATTGCATCTTTATTGGGGCTGAGTACAGCGCACATTTTCTTCGGCTCGGTCGTGGAGACTTATATTTTCTCCGCCGCGGCGCTGATCGGGTTTCTCCTTGTCCTTCAAAAAGGATCCAGTTCCCTGCCTGCTTCTGTTGGGGTGAGCGTGCTGACCTTCGGCATTACACTGACGAACTTCGTTCAGAACTTCATTCTGTTTGCCGCTGCCCAGATACAGGCAGGCACGAAAAATTTCAAGACCCTGGTGCTGAACATCTTTCGTTTTACAGCCTTCACTCTTGCGCTGGGGATTTTGCTCAGCATTCTCCATGCCGCATGGTTTCCTTCGAGCAGGTTGTTTTTCCTGCCTTCCGATGCGCAGGCGGAGGAGGAGTTTGCCTTTTCTGTGTTTCAGGAGCCATCGTGGAAGGTGATCGGACGTGTGTTTTTGCTGGTGCGTACGGTGTTTTTGTATGCGGTCATTGCTCCGCAGCCGTATGTGTTCGGCGAGGAGGTGGGGGGAAAGTTTCCGCGTTTTAACTTTTTCCGCATTTCTCCAGAGACATTTTCCTATAGTTCATACGATGGGGTGGGGAATGTGCTTGTGCTGGCTTGGGCTGTCCTGCTTTTGGTTTCAGGCTTCTTCTTTTTGAGGAATCTGGTCGGCACCCGCAAAGTTGACCTCTCTGCTGCGTTTATCTTGTGCGTTCTGTTCAATTTCGTCCTGCATTTCAATTATGGGTACGAAATCTTTCTGTACTCCCCCGATTGGGCGTATGCATTGATCCTTTTCGTGGCGCTTTCCCTTGCGCCGCTGGCAAAAAACCGTTTCTTTCAAGGTGGTCTGGCGGTCTTTCTCATTTTGCTTGCTTATAATCAGTTTCAGTTCTTTGATTTTATTTTCAAAACCATTGCGTTATTCTTTGACAAAGGTGCCTGATGTTCCAATTGCTTAATCATCGCATGCTTTTTGCGTGGATGTTGTCTGTCATTACCTCGTATTTTGTGGTCGGGTTTTTCGGTAATTATTACCCGTCCTTTGTAGGGGTGCTTGTGCTGGCGGTCATTGCCCAAACCCTGTTGGGAGTGCTGATCGACCGTTTGTTCGCCAAGGCGGAGCGGTTGTATTCGTCCAATAAAGGTGACCTGTTTTTGGCGCTGGCGCTTTTCATGGTGTTGACTGTTTTCGCGGCGGCCATGCTTCAGATGGCGAACCAATTTCCGAGTTTGTTCGATGCGAAGTTCGTCCTCCTTGAACAGGACCAGACTTTTCCGTTCATCATCGCCGGGGTGTTGACCATTCCGCTTTTGGCTTTGGCAGGGCAATTCATGGGGCAGTCGCGGTTTTCTGCTTTTGTCGATTCGATCGCAACGGGTGTGATGGTTGCCTCCTTCTTTTTTGCGGTCTATTTTATTTTCTCGTTCATTTTCAACCAGCCTGTTTTTGATACAGACGATATTTTCTTTGATTCGGACGGCTGGTTGTGGCGCACACGCTTCACGACAGATGCTTACGAAGATTATTACTGGCGTTCACTGCATCCGTTCGTGTTGTTGGTGATTCGTCCGCTGGTGTTTTTGGTTTCACTTTTTCTAAAAGGTGATCGGCTTTCGGCGGGGTTGTTGTTGATGCCTTTGGCGGGGGCGGCCTGTGTATTCATGGCCTGGTATTTTGTAAAGAAGGTGACGGGCAATTCTTTATACGCGGTTTTGATCGCGGCTCTGCTCGGCGGCACAACTGGACATTTGATCTTCGGCTTTTTGATCGAGACCTATATTTTTATTGCGGCTGTGGCGATGCTTTCGATCATTTTGCTGTTGAGGGATGCGCCTCTGTTCACGTTGATCATCACGGGACTGGTTTCATTTGGCATTACGCTCTCGAATATCATCCAGCCGACAATTGCTCTTGTTTTCGTGCGGCGTGATCTTAAACAGTGGATCAAATACGGCCTGATCGTTGGCGCACTGGCTTTCCCGCTGACCTTGCTCAACAATGTGATCTACCCTGATTCGCAGCCGTATTTCTTCGATCCATCTTCCTATGGCACGGAAGGACGCAATACTTTTGAGGTGCATCCAGCCCGGGCGGTGGCGATCGGACGGGTGATGTTCCTGAACAGCATTGTGGCCCCCGACCCGCTGATCTTGAAACGGGAATTGCCGTTTTTGAAAGTGTGGATCGTTGAGGTCAGCCGCAAGTTGTATCCGCAGGAAGCCAACCCGATGCGCAGCAGTGAATACGAAACACAGTTTGGCACGGCAATGGTGGTCTTTTGGATGGCGCTGGCGGCGTTGGGCGGGTTTGGTTTTTTGAAGAACATCAAAAAGCAGGATAACCGTTTTGCCTATGCTTTTATCTTCATCACCCTGTTCAGCTTTGTGCTTCACCAAAAATTTGGCAAGGAATTGTTCCTCTACGCCACCAATTGGACGTATGCGATCGTCCTTTTTCTTGCGTTGGGGTGGCGGGAATTCATGGGCAGGCGCTGGTTTCAGGCGGTGATGTTGGTTTTCATTGCCTTGATGCTTGTGAATAACTCGCGTTTGATCCTGACAATGTTGAGCACATCAGCTCTGCATATTAGATGAGTGCGACGCACTTCGGACTGGAATCAAAAAGAGGTTTGGCATTTGCGCCAAACCTCTTTTTTTTATCTTTCTTGTGACTGTCTTACGACTTCCCCTTTAATTCATCGCGGAAGATGACACTCATCACGATGCTGACGATGCTGATGACGAGGCTTCCGAGTACCGCGGTCCAGAAGCCATCCACGGTGAGGCCGATGCCGAAGCTTTGCGCAATTTTGCTGGTGAGCAGGAGCATGACCGTGTTGATGACGATGGTAAACAGGCCGAGGGTGAGGATGATGAGCGGACAGGTGAGGAACTTCAACAAAGGCCGCACCAGTGCGTTTAATAAGCCGATGATAAGCGCCAGCCAGAGAATACCCGTCCATGAGCCGCGCAGGTCAATGCCTGGCACGACCAGTACTGCAACATACAAAGCGACCGCGTTGATCGCCCAGCGAAAAAAGAATTTAGTCATTTGAACTCCTTTGTTTGTAAATACGCAAAATGCGTTACAAGGTTGCCTGCATCCAGATCAATGTGCGTTGGGCTTTGAACCCTGCGGCTTGAATGGCGGTGTCAAATTGGCTGGATGGGAATTCGAGGGTGATGCTGGGATGGGAATGGTAAAGCTCGCACCTTGCTTCGAGCAGGAGAGCGGTCAACGCATCGGGGTTGGACCGTTCGCCGATCGCTGCAAAAAGGGCATCGCCGTGGCCCTGGGGAATCCAGGCGAGTGTGGCTTCGAGGGGGGCGGGTTGCTGCGGGTCGGTTTCTTTTTTTGCAGCGGCCCATTGACGTATGTTCACGTCAATGAAGGCCAGGTACAACCAGTTCCAGAACCCGGGCTTGAGGGGAGAGAATGACCAATTGCGGTGCCAGGCCAACGGTTCGGGGTAGAGGCGGGTAAGCCATTCGTGTTGGATGGGCCAGTCGCGTGGATTCCGCTTTGTGATGATGAAGTTCGTTTGCAGGGAGGTCGCGTGAGGGTCGGTGCTGGCGATCCAGGATGTGCGCCGTGCGCGTTCTACAAATCCGAGTTTGGTGTAGAGTTCGATCGCGCCGGGGTTGTCATCGCGGACGTGCAGCCAGATGTTGTTGATCTCTTTTTCGTGGGCATGTTGCAGGGCGCGCTGGGTGAGTGCCCTGGCGATTCCGCGGCGGCGATAATCGGGATGAACGGCGATGTTGGCGATGAGGTAGATGCGTTGTTTGTTGTGTTTGAATGGGACCAGGCTGGCGTTGCCGACGACTTTTCCGTTTTCCTCCCATATATACCCGCTCAGCGGCAGGGATGTGGTTTCGATGGCACGGTTGGCCCATTTGACAAAGGAGTTGTCGTTTCCGGCGCGGCGCATGTCTTGCACGTAGCGGCGGCCTTCACTATCCATCGTGCTGGAGAAACAGGTCTCGATCAGGTCAGCCACGGCGGGAAGGTCGCGTAACACATTGAGCGGACGCAGGTTGGGGTGTGTTTCGGTCCGCGCTGGAATGGTGATGGAAGACATTGAAGGCATTATAACGCTTTGTGACCGAGGGTATTATATAATCGAAAAAAATTTGAACTGGAGCCTTCATTGAAAAAACATTCCCTTTTCACTGTGTTGCTGAGCCTGCGCGGAAACCCGCGCGGTTGCGTTTATTTTGAGCCTTTGTGGGGGATTCCGTATAATTTATTTGCTCCGTATGTTTCGATCTATATGATCGCGTTGGGAATGTCTGAAAAGCAGATCGGGTTGATCGTGAGCATCAGTTGGGGATTTCAGATTTTTCTGGCGTTGATCAGCGGGGTGGTGACCGATAAATTGGGGCGGCGGTTTACAACCCTGGTCTCGGATATTTTGTCGTGGACGATCCCTTCGATCATCTGGGCGGTTTCGCAGAATTTCTGGTATTTTTTGATCGCGGGTGTGGTCAACAGCATCTGGCGGATCTCACATACTTCGTGGAGTTGCCTTTTGGTGGAAGATGCCGAGCAGGATCAGTTGGTGGATATTTACACCTGGATCTATATTGCCAACCTGTTCGTCGGTTTCATTGCGCCTTTGGCGGGGGTGTTGATCGGGGTATTTTCGTTCGTGCCGACGATGCGTGGATTGTATGTTTTTGCAGCGGTGACCTTTACACTGAAGGCTGTGTTGACCTATCTGTGGACGGAGGAAACAGCGCACGGAAAGGTACGCATGCAGGAAACAAAGGATCAAAGCGTTCTGCATGTCTTTGGCGAATACAAGGATGTTTTGCGTGACCTGGTACGTGCGCCGCAAACCCTGTACACAGCGGGGATCATGTTGGTGATGAGCATTACCTCGTTGATCAACGGCAGTTTTTGGTCTATTTTGGTGACTGAGAAATTGCAGATCGCCACTGAGAATTTGGCAATATTCCCCTTTGTAAAATCTGCCATCATGCTGGTGTTTTATTTTACGGTGATGCCTGCCATCGGCAGGATGCATTTCAAAATGCCGATGGTGGTGGGGTTTCTGGGGTATGTGGCCAGCCAGGTGGTGCTGGTGAACGCGCCGAGCGGCGGATATGGGTTTTTGATCTTCAGCGTTTTTCTTGAGGCATGCAGTGTGGCGGCGGTCAGCCCGTTGATCGATCAGATGATCGTTCTGACGGTGGATGCGAAGGAGCGCGCGCGGATCCTGTCCATTTTGTCTGTGGGGGTCATTTTGGTGACATCTCCGTTTGGCTGGATCGCCGGTACACTCTCCACGCTTGATAAGGATCTGCCTTTCCTTTTGAACATCTCTCTTTTTGTGATCGGCATGGTGCTGGCGTATTTCGCCGGGCAGTTCTCACAGAAGAAAACCGTGATGGCGGAAGCGGCAGGTTAGGAAAATGTATGTGAAAATTGTAGTTGTGTATTGAAATCGGGTCGCCTGTCCATATGGACAGGGTGCATCAGGCTGAGCAGGCTGCCGCTTTCACGCCTTCCGCCCTGCCTCCCACTCCCGCACGCGGACAAAAAGTTCCCCCAGCGGATTCAAGCTCGAAACAGGTGTGGTTCTCGATTACTTTTTGTATTCGCCCCATTCCTGTTGAGGTCCGTCAAGCAGCAAACGGATATGATTCAAAATATTCCTCCCTAAAATCCCATCGGGGCGATCAATCAAAAGATATTCTCCCTTGAAAGTCTTGTTGAAAACAAGCAGATCGAGTCTTGCAACTCTTAATAACTTTGTTTCCCCATCAAATACCTGAACTTCAAATTCAGAATCCACTTCGATTTCCACACCAAGTTGCATGACTGCACTCAGGGGTAACAAGGTGGCGTCCGCGCCCGTATCAACCAACAAGGGGACATTGGGTATTACAGTTCCATTTTGAGGATTTCGAAGGGTTACATAGGCAATAGGCGCGGGTGGATCATAATTTTTCGAATCGTATTCAAGCATTGGGCTTTTCCTCAGTGACGGTCATTTTGAAACGAGCCGCATCGTCACGTTTTGCCAAACGCGGTGAGACGATTTGAACAGGCTTCTTCCCGTTGATCTTTGTGGAAATGACCTCTTCCGTAACGATCACATAGACCTTTACATTTTCGGGCAGTTGAACGCCTTCGCTTAAAAGAATACTGCCTTTTTGGACAACACCTTCATAAGTTACAAGAGTCATGGGGCACCTCTGAAGAAAATTATAGCATGGGTGGGCTGCTGCCGCTTTCACGCCTTCCGCCCTGCCTCCCACTCCCGCACGCGGACAAAAAGTTCCCCCAGCGGATTCAAGCTCGAAACAGGTACAGCGAGATTTTTTGTTTTGGTGTGGTCATATTGAAACACGCGTGAATTCGGTGCGATCAACTTTGCGCGGCGGCGGAATTCTTCACGGGTGATCCAGCCTGTCAGTGTGATATCCATGCCGTAGAGCCACAGGTTGCCCCACTCCAACGGCGCGATGACATGCGCCTCTTTGAAAGCTGGGCTGTGAATCCCGATCCGCGCTGAAGGGATGTTTCTGACATGGATCGCCATGACCGAATAAAACGAATCATCCACAGTCACACGCACTTTGGGGGGCAGACTGAGAACCCGCGTCACAAATCCTCGACCTTCATCCTGTCCGCTGATCTCGACGATCAATTCCTCATCTGATTCAGATTTCAAGACCAACGGCGCCAGCGGAGTCCATTGATAGGGCCGCCGCCATGCTTCGGGCATGAGGTGGATCAAATAGCGCGGCTGATTGGTTTCGATCACCTTTTTCAGGTCATCTTGCGAAGCAGCGATCAGGCCTGAGAGGAAGGCGAACAGATACAGGTCATTATCCGCGCGCCCATCGTTGACGTGATGTTCGGAAGGCACCAGCGCGGGGGCATTCAGAATCAACGACGGGTCGCTCCGCATTTGCGCGATCTGGTTGCGATGTGAAATGAAAAAGGATTGAAGGTCGCAGCGCCGCCCGCCCAGCGAAACGTCATATTGATCGGGGTTGGTGAATGGATTTACGCTGGCGATCTCGAATGGAATTCCCTGCTGCGAAAGATGGCGCCGAAACGCCAATTCCACTGCTGCGCCTGCCACCGTGCGGCGGAGTTGATCGTACTGCCTGCCTTCGGCGTGATCGAAACGGTTGGGCAGAGTCCGCAGTGCATACGCAATTCCACCCTCCGTAAGATCGGGCGTGTATGGGAGGTGGATGAGGTCAGCGGGGGAGAGCATGGGGGAAAGGATGAACGATGAAGGATGAATGATGAATGATGAAAAAGTAAAACCCTAATTCCTAATGCCCAATCCCTTTTCAATTGCTGGGGCAATTCCTGTAAGGTCGCGGATGTCCTTTCCGAATTCGTCTCGGATGGATTTTTCCCCGAATAATAAAAGCGGAACATCGGCTTCGGTGTGCTTGCGGGTCGAGAGGTCTTCCATGTTGCCATGGTCAGATGTGAGCAGGACGAGGTCGTTGCTGTCCCAATGTTCGAGCAGGCCCTTCAATACACCGTCGAATCTTTCCATCTGGCGTACAGCCGAGCCCATATCCTGCTTGTGGCCTGCATAATCGCTTGCCCAATACTCGAAAAAAGAGAAATCATACTGGCGGGCAAGGTCGGCGAGTCTTTTCCCTGCTTCTTCGGTTTCGAAGATCGGCGCTTCGGGGAAGTTCAAAAATTCATGCCAGCCCTTTCCTGTGAAATCTGCCGAAAGCGCTTTGCCTGCAAAATAATCTTCGTGCGTGAACAGCGGCAGACCTGCATTGGTCAACGCGAGCGGAATGGCGGAATACAACCGCTTGCCCGAATCAATTCCCTCAAAATAACGCGGCGGATATGCATTCAATAACGCGGCGGTTTTGCCTGCCTGCACGGTTTTTGCAAAAAGCGTTTTGCCATCGAGGTATTGCGCCACTTCGGGGTTGGGTTTGGGTCCGTAGTGATACCCGATCTCAGCAGGGATGTTGATGCCTGTCAGCAGAACGGCCTGCCCCGTTGCCGATTGTGGAGCGCCGTTCACGCCCAGCCTGGGGTTGATGGAAAACAGCGCAGCCGACTCACTGTCAACTGGTGCAGATTCACGGAGCAGTTTCCGCCCCTTGAGCAGTGACTCAAGATACGGCATGTTTGCGCGTGCAAAGGGATTGATCTCAGGGTTGTTTTCGCCGAGCCCGATGCCATCAAGGAAGAGGAAGAGGATTTTCATAATAAAGGTTGAAGGTTGAAGGTTGAAGGTTGA
>DAOQID010000064.1:12679-20451 GCA_035339375.1 Anaerolineales bacterium
AAGGTTGAAGGTTGAAGGTTGAAGGTTGAGAATCAGATGTGCTATGTGTTTGGATAATTACCAATTACCAATTACTTCCCCCTTACTTTCTGATACAAAAACCATGCCGATTTTCGTCCGCGTTTGTCGGTGCCATCGCGGCGGGAGATCTGGGTAAATGTTTGGGCTGAGATCAGGTTCAGGTCGGTGGGGACAAGCCCGGGCGCGGTGTGATCGTCGGTCTGGCGGAAGAATCCGTACATGAGCCAGAATCCGTTGGGGGCGAGGATTCGGTCCAGTTGGGTCAGATAATCCGCTTTGTTGGGGATGCCGTGGAAACAACCGATGTCGAGCGCAAGGTCAAATTGCCCGCTGATGTTTTTCATTTGGGTCGCGTCGTCGGTAAAGAGGTCGGCTTGTATGCCTGCGGTTTTTATTTTGCGCTTCGCAATGCGGATGGCACGCGAGGCAAAGTCGAAGCCTTGCACCTGCCAGCCTGTTTTGGCGAGTGTGATGACGTTGGTGCCCGTGCCGCAGCCGATGTCAAGCGCACGCCCTGCTGGGTGGCTTTGGATGAATTCGAAGAGTTCGGGCGGGGTGATGCCGCTATCCCAGGGCGGGCGGCGTAAATACCAAAAGTTGAAAGAGATGCGGCGAAAGAAATTCATTTGAGCGAGTCGCGCACCAGTTGCGGGTCAAATTCACCGACCTGCCGCCAGACTTCGTTGCCCTGTGCATCGAAGAAGATGAAGGTGGGGGTGAATTCAAAATTGTAGAGCGGGGCAAGTTCCATGCCTGCGGTTTCCTGAATGTTCAAGCGGATGAAGTGAATGCGTTTGCCGATGCTGACTTCACCGTTCAATTCCTGTTCGAGCTCGTCAACGACGGGCTTTAATTGGGTGCAGGTAATTCAGAAGGGAGATTGGAACTCAAGCAAAACGGGTGTGCCTGCGCCGATGAGTTCCTTCACCGTCACGGCATCGCCCATCAACTCGGTCTGGCGCGGATGCAGAACGACCCAGGCCGCAACAAGGCTGGCAACCACCACTACGAACGCCAGATAGTCGTTCCATCTTGGTTTGTTGGTCAGCAGGATCAACCCCGCAATGGTCACCAGCCCGATGGCCAGCGCCAGAAAGGAGTATTCACGAAACAATGAGAGCAAGTTTTCCTCCGTTTTAGGTGGAGTGGAAGGTCCATATTCAAGAAATCACCCCGAAGGGTGAATTTTGCGGATTAAATGTCATGCGCAGGCCGTGACGGTTCACACTTTGACAATTCAATTGAGTTCTTTTACAATCGTGCAACTTGTCCAAAGGTTTACCGGGATTCCTCTGGCTTCGTTCTGGACAGGTGAAAAGAACTGCTTTACATCCTACAAATATAGGAAGGCTACTTTCATGAAAGAGTATACCACCGAGTTTCTTCGCAACATCGCGCTGGTTTCACATGGAGGCGCGGGGAAAACGATGTTGGCGGAGGCATTTTTACACGCAACGAAGGCAACAACACGTATGGGGAAGGTCGAAGACGGAACCACGGTTTCGGATTACGACGACGAGGAACACCGCCGAAAGATCTCGATTTATTCAAGTATCATTCCCATTGAGCATCGCGATCATAAGATCAATGTAATTGACGCGCCAGGCTACACCGATTTTGTGGGTGAGATCATCTCCGCCCTGAGTGTGGCTGATGGCGCGGTTATTTTAGTGGATGCCGTCGCGGGCATTGAAGTTGGTACGGAAATCGCATGGCGCTACGCAGATGAATTCAATCTGCCGCGCTTTTTTGTTATTAATAAGATGGATCGTGACAATGCGAACTTCGAAGCCACCTATGATGCCATTGAAGAATTTGTAAAAGCACACGGCAAACGCGCCATCAAGGTCCATTTGCCGATCGGTGAAAAGCAGAATTTCAAGGGCGTGGTGGATATCATCGGCATGAAATCCTACATGGGTGATGGAAACACCACCGCAGATATCCCAGCCGATTTGAAAGAAGCAGCAGATGCCGCCCACTTTGCCATGGTGGAAGCCGCCGCCGAAGGCGAAGACGAACTGATGGAGAAATACCTCGAAAACGGTTCTTTGACCGACGCGGAAATGGTACGCGGCCTCGAAGATGTGGTCTACGCTGGTTCATTCGTCCCCGTATTCTGTGCGGCAGGCGGACATGAAGTCGGTGCCATTGCCCTGCTCAACGACATCATTGACCTGATGCCCTCCCCATTGAACGCTCCGAAGCGTGTGGCTCAGGGCAAGGGCGGTGATGAGGAATTGAAACCGTCTGATTCTGGCCCATTGGCCGCCTATGTTTGGAAAACCACAGCCGACCCATTTGTCGGCAAGATGACCTACTTCCGCGTGTTCTCGGGTTCGATCCAGTCAGATGCGCATGTTTGGAATCAAAATAAAGGCGCCGATGAGCGCATGGCTGGTCTGCATCTCCAGCGCGGCAAGGAAGGCATTCCTGTGAAGGTCATCCATGCGGGTGATATCGCATCTGTATCGAAGTTGACCGCCACTGCCACAGGCGATACCTTCTGCGATAAGAATCACCCTCTCACCGTTCCCCAGCCGAAATATCCCGCTGCCCTGTATCGCGTGGCGGTTGCACCCAAGACCCAGGCCGATGCGGCCAAGATCTCTCCCACCCTCACCCGCCTCTGCGAAGAGGATATGACCCTCACGTGGGAAAATGACATGATCACCCATGAAACCGTATTAAAAGGCATGGGCGACCAGCAAATTGACGTGGCTTTGCATCGCGCACAGTCCAAGTTCCAGGTGGGTCTGCTTGTCCATGAGCCAAAGATTCCCTACCGTGAGGGCATTACCCGCAAGGCAGCGGCCCAGTATCGCCACAAGAAGCAATCAGGCGGCGCGGGGCAATTCGGCGAAGTGCATCTTCGGATTGAACCCCTGCCAACCGCTGACTTTGAATTCACCGATGAACTCGTCGGCATGAACCTCTCCAAGTCCTATTTGGCGCCCATTGAAAAGGGCATCAAAGCCACTATGGAACGTGGCGCTTTTGCAGGCTACCCAATGAGCAACGTCAAGATCATTGTGTACGATGGCAAGGAACATGAAGTCGATTCAAAACCAGTCGCCTTTGAAATTGCTGGCCGTGAAGCCTTCAAACTTGCCGTACAGGATGCCGGCCCGGTCCTGTTTGAGCCCATTATGAATGTGCGTGTGATCGTTCCTGATGCCTACATGGGCGATGTTATGAGCGATCTAAACACCCGTCGCGGCCGTGTACAGGGTACCGAAACCGAGCGCGGCACCACCACGGTCATTGCCCACGTGCCGATGGCTGAAATGATGCGCTACACCACACAGATCCGCTCCATCACCGGCGGACGCGGCTACTTCACCATGGAATTCGACCACTATGACACCGTGCCCTCCCACGTGGCAGGGCCGATCATCGAAGCTCACAAGAAGGAAATGGAAGCCAAGAAGGACGAGTAGTTCAGTAATTGAGTACGCTCAGTCAATAATAAACAGTCCCGAAGCCAGGTGCCTCGGGACTGTTTTATCTTCTAACGACTACTGCCTTCCCCTTACTTCGGCGAAAACAGAATATCTTCCACTGGGGTTTTCATTTGCAGGCGTCTGCCTGTGATCTTCATCAAATCCGCCAGTGACTTTTTCTTTGTGCCATCCCACAAAACCAGGTTATCTCTTTGTTTGGCCATGTATTCTTCCAACTTCCCAAAATCGGAATAATTATCGAAGAAGCCCACCAAACGGCGGAAGAGTTTTGGCATCAGCAAAATATCCTCCTGCAAAGCGCGGATATCCAGCAACGTGAAATCAGATGTCTTATCTATGGACCAGATGCCGCGCTTGGTCTTACGAGCACGCGCCACCACCGCGCGGATCTTTTCGGCAAAGATTCTGTCCGTGGTCGTGTAAAACGTTGGGTAAACCAACCCTTCACGCGCAAGTTGAAAATTGATCGAATCCTCAATGGGCAGGTTTTCTGAATCCATCACGGCGCCGTCGGTGAGTTTTGCATTTTTTGGAAAGAGATAACTCACGGGGCGTCCGAAGCGGTCTGTCGAAGCCGAGGCGATGAAACCCGCCTTGCCGTCGTCTGCATCCACGATCTGGGTCACGCTCAAACTGTACGTCACCGATTTGATATTGAGCAATTCCAACAGAGATTCCAGGGCCGCAATCGCAAAGGGACGCGGCTGGTGATAGCCTTCGTAATGGGTTTCAAGTGCATCGATCGATTCCACGCGCAGTTGCTTTTTCTTTGCCGCCTTATCGGCTTCTGTTTCCCATTCAAAAAAATCCCAATGTTCGGGTTTGTTCGCCTGAAATCGGATCGAATCGCCGTCGGGTTGAAACCCCTTCACATGAAACGTACCTGCAACTACTTTGTATTGTGGCATGGTCATCTCCTTGGTTGATGGCCTCATTATAGGGAATTTCCCCGCCGAAGGCAATCAACTCACAGTAAAATAAATACATGCCTACTGTCCGCTTTCCCGCCCTGATGAAATTTTATGTCGATAACCAAACCGAGTTCGAAGTGCAAGGCGTCACCGTTGCCGAAGTGCTTGAAAACATCCTCGTGCGTTACCCCGCTTTGAAACCGCACTTGTATGATGCAAAAGGCGAACTGCGCAGGCACTTCAACATTTTCGTCAATGGGGTGCATTTGCGTGAATTGAATGGATTGGCGACGGAATTGCAAGCAGGCGACAAGATCATTCTGATGGCCTCCGCCGCTGGAGGATGAACGCTTCACGCCCAACGGAAGCCTGATTCGGTTTTCTGAAAAAGCGACCTCCACTCGGGGAATTTTAGTATTGACAAATTGGGTAAGATACGTAAAATAACGCGCATCTAACTGGAAACCTATGGATACATTATTTAACTATTGCTTGTGTCTATCGCGGGGCTCGTAACCACCCGCCTGAGATAGACCCCTCCGCAGTCAACGGAAACAGACGGTTGGACGACCCCCGCTTGCAGAATTTTTTGCATAGTGTGGCGCTCGTTCGCCGTCTTTTTGTTTACCCGTTGACTGCTTTTGATTTAAAAGGATGACATGGCCTTACTGGATATTCGACTTACCCAATCCAATACCATTCCCCTCGATAGCCTTGCCTATCATGTGGGAAATACCCCCCTGCTCCCACTGCGGCGGGTGACCGCAAAACTCTCTCCACGTGTGAAGGTGTTTGCCAAAGCCGAGTGGTTCAACCCCGGCGGGTCGGTCAAAGACCGCCCTGCTTTGAACATCATCCAGAATGCCATCATCAACGGGAATTTGAGCGGTGGAAAGCGCCTGCTCGATTCCACCTCAGGCAATATGGGGATTTCCTACGCCACCTTTGGCGCAGCACTTGGAATTCCTGTCACCCTTGCCCTGCCAGCCAGCGCCAGCCCCGAGCGAATTTCCATCCTCAAAGCCCTCGGCGCGGAATTGGTACTCACCGACCCGCTCGAAGGCTCAGACGGTGCCATTCTCAAAGCGCGTGAAATGGTTGCGGAAAACCCAGACCTGTATTGGTACGCCAATCAGTACAGCAACGAAGCCAATTGGCAGGCCCATTACCTCTCTACCGGGCCTGAGATCATCGCCCAAACCAACGGGCTGGTGACTCATTTCGTAACGGGTCTCGGCACCTCTGGCACGTTGATGGGCACCGGACGATATTTGCGCGAACAACTGCCAGATGTGAAGATTTTGGCTTTCCAGCCTGATGCACCCTTCCACGGGCTGGAAGGGTTGAAGCACATGCCTAGTGCGATCAAACCCGGTATCTATGACGAGTCAGTTGCGGGCAACCCGCTTGAGGTCCAGACCGAAGCGGCGCACGAGATGGTATCAAGGCTTGCACGGGAGGAGGGTCTCTTTGTGGGGATCTCTTCCGGGGCGGCGGCTGTCGCTGCGCTTCAAGTTGCAAGTGAATTGGACGAAGGTGTGGTTGTAACCTTGTTCCCCGATGCGGGCTATAAATATTTGAGCGATAAATCTTTGTGGGAGGGAAAGGCTGGTGGACGGTAGGCCGCAGGTTGTGTCTATCGTCGGCAGTTGTTTCAGGTGAACAATGAATTTGAAACTTACGAAAAATATTCTTGATGATATCAGCAAACATGTGGAGGCCGCCTACCCTGAAGAGGGGGCTGGTTTTTTGCTCGGCGTGGAAGGTGAAGTGAAGCAGATTTTATCCCTGCCCAATGCGCGCGAGGATGAAGCACGCCACAATCGGTTTTTGTTCACCCCCGAAGATTACCTGAAAGCCGAGTTGAAGGCCGATAGCCTCGGGTTGAGCCTGATCGGTGTTTTTCATTCACACCCCGATTGCCCGAACATTCCCTCCGAGTATGACCGCGAATGGGCGCAGCCGTTCTTCTCCTACATCATCACACGGGTGGATGAAGGCAGGTCGGTCAGTCATCGTTCATGGCGGTTGGTCGAAGATCGTTCGAAGTATGAAGAAGAAGAGATTTCAATAAAATAAAAACAGGATACCTTAACATGACATCACAAACCTTACAAAAAGTGGATCATTCTGCATTAAAGGCCAACCAATATTTCATCATTTCGTTGGGCGTGCTTGCTTTTGTTTTCAACCAGCCGATCCTTGCGGCATTCATCGCGTTGATGATGGGACTTGGCACCATTTTGAAGAAACCCGGCTTCGGATTTATCTACACATCCCTGCTCAAACCACGCGGATGGATGAAGCCCGATGTGTTGGACGATAACCCCGAACCGCATCGGTTTGCGCAATTCGTCGGATTTTTGTTCATGGCTGGCGGGTCGGCCGCTTTGTTCCTCGGTTCAACGGTCCTCGGCTGGACCCTGGTGTGGATCGTCGTTGCCCTGGCCTCGCTCAACGCCTTTGGAGGTTTTTGTGTGGGATGCGCCATGTATTACTGGCTGGTGCGCCTGAACGTGCCTGGCTTTGCCAAACAGCCGCCCGCGGGGACCTTCCCCGGCATGAAGCCGAAAGCAGGAGCCACAGCATGAGTTCAGATATCCTGTTGCGTTTTGCTTTTGCAATTGGTATTATATTTTTAGGCGTGGGCGTCAACTGGTTGTTCAATAAGCGGTTGATCTCACGGGCCCGGAATGGCATCGGGTCCCTGTTCAATACGCCGCCGAACAAGCCCACCATTGTCTATTTCACCACGCCAGATTGTGCGCCCTGCAAAACCGTGCAGCGCCCCGCCCTCGAAAAGCTGACCAGCCTGTTCGGTGAAAAACTGCACGTCGTTGAAATTGACGCAACCCAGCAGCCCGAGGTTGCAAAGACCTGGGGTGTCATGAGTGTGCCGACCACATTCCTGCTCGATTCCCGTGGTGAGGCACGTTATGTCAATAACGGTGTGGCGCGGGTTGAAAAGTTGATGGAACAGATACAGACTTTGTAAATCATTTACCACGAAGGTCACAAAGTGTCACAAAGGAAAACCTTAAGTCCGTGTTTCCTTCGTGTACTTCGTGCCATTTGTGTTTAAGTTTTTTCAAAATTATTTTAGGAGACTCTACATGCCCGTTTTGCGAATCCCGACCCCGTTGCGTGCTTATACCAGCGGACAAGCCGAAGTGACAGTCAATGGCTCAAATATTTCCGAAGCCCTGACCGATCTGACCAATCAATTTCCGACGATCAAGCCGCATTTGTTCAACGATGGCGGGGAACTGCGTCCGTTTGTCAATTTGTTCATTGGCGAACATAACATCAAGGATTTGCAGGGCGTGAATACGCCGATCAAGGATGGCGATAAGGTAATGTTGATTCCGTCCATTGC
>DAOQID010000064.1:20551-23466 GCA_035339375.1 Anaerolineales bacterium
GCGTGAATACGCCGATCAAGGATGGCGATAAGGTAATGTTGATTCCGTCCATTGCTGGAGGTTGATATGCTGCCCGAATTAAATCATGAAGAGATTTTGCGTTACTCGCGTCACCTGCTGATCCCCGAAGTGGGGTTGGAAGGCCAGCGCAAGTTGAAGAATTCGTCTGCGTTGATCGTGGGAACTGGCGGGTTGGGGTCGCCGGTTTCGTTGTATCTGGCCGCGGCGGGGGTGGGTCGCATTGGTCTGGTGGATTACGATGTTGTTGATTCATCCAATCTTCAACGGCAGATCATCCACGGCACATCCACAATTGGAAAGTTGAAAGTGGAAAGCGCCAAATCCAAACTGCTGGACCTGAATCCCGATATTCAAGTGGATGTGTACAACGAGCCGTATACTTCTGAAAATGCGATGCGCATTGCCAGGGATTACGACATCATCCTTGATGGCACCGACAATTTCCCGACTCGTTACCTCACCAATGATGTGGCGGTCTTTCTTGGCAAGCCGAATGTGTATGCGTCCATTTTCCGCTTTGATGGGCAGGTGAGCGTGTTCTATGCCAAGGAAGGGCCGTGCTATCGTTGTCTCTTCCCTGAACCGCCTCCACCCGGGCTTGTCCCTTCCTGTGCTGAAGGCGGTGTGCTTGGCATTTTGCCTGGCACCATCGGCACACTGCAAGCCACCGAAGCGCTGAAAGTTTTGCTCGGCATTGGCGACCCGATGATCGGTCGCCTGCTTTTGTACAATGCGCTCGATATGTCTTTCGACTTCGTGAAGCTCAAGAAGAATCCCAAATGCCGCGTGTGCGGACCGAATGCCGACATCAAGGAATTGATTGACTACGAAGAATTCTGCGGTGTCCCCGGTCATGACCACGAAGAAGGTTCCGCAGGTGCAGGCCTCGATATTACTTCTGTGGAATTAAAAGACCGCATCTCACTTACCCCGAGCCTGATCCTGCTCGATGTGCGGGAACCTCACGAATTGGAAATCTCCGCCCTGCCGAACGCCCTTAACATTCCGCTCGGTCAACTGGCAGGCCGATTAACCGAATTGAACAGCGCCGATGACATGGTCGTCTTCTGCAAAGGCGGAACCCGCTCCGCACGTGCGCTGGAGTTACTGTCCAGTGCGGGGTTCAAGAAGGTGAAGAACCTGAAGGGCGGAATCAATTCCTGGGCCAAGGAAGTGGATACGAGTTTGCCGGTGTATTAAATTCAAGGATGAAGGATGAATGGGGGGAACGGAAAAGACGAAAGAAGAAAGAATTGCTCCCGTCGTGATTTCGGCGGGAGTTTCTTCTTGTTATTTTTCATCTGTGATATACCATTTTTCGTCAATTTTGATGAGGTATAAGGTTATTGCCCTGTATCCATCATTAAGATAAACAGTTGCATCTTTTCCCTTTATCTTAACTGAGAGGAAGTGAAGGATTAACTCCCTGTTTGGACTTCTGGACCATTCGGGGCGGGTCTCCCATTGATTGTTATAGGCAAGTTTGTAATCAAGATATCCTGCAAACTCCAGCCCTGGGTTGTTAGTTGCATTCGTGATGATTTGAAGTTTCTCCGGACTTAATGGATAACGAGGATCATTGGCAAATACCTCAGGAAATTTTGAAGCATCAAGTTTGTAAATTGCTTCCGCTTCGATATCGTAAGCTTTTTCAACTGTCTGGATAATTGTTTGTGTCTCTCCTGTGTTTTGTATGCTGGAATCTACAATGGATAATGGCATGCCGCCTTTGTAGGCAGTTACACCTACGGCTCCGGTAATATACCAATCTCCATTAACTTGAATTAGTGTCACTTCCTTTCTTCTTGACCCTATTGTGTAAATTGCGGTAGCAATATCATTGTTTACTGTTACTGAGATGAACTTGATCCAATAAGAAAGGGTTGGTACTTCGTATCCGTTTGGGTCAAATCCGTTTTCGATGTAGGCAGTTTTGAAATCCAGGTACCCAGCAGTATCCAACGATGGATTGTTGGTTACGCTTTTGGTGAACTCCAGCCTGTCGGTATTTAGGGGGAAACGAGGGTCGTTGATAAATACGTCTGAGAGCCTTGAAAGATCAGAAGATCGTTTGGCCTCCACTTCGATATCGTGCGCAGTTTTGACTTTTTGCATGATCTCTTCGATTTTAGGTGTGGCTGGAATGTCAAAAGCTGCTCCAACAAATGGCGATTGTTTTATGTGTTCACGCAGTTTTTCTTCATCCCATTCGCCCAACCACGAGGATGCTTTTCCCGCAGAAAGGATAAATGTGGCCGGGTCGTACATCAAAAAGGGACCAGGGTCGTTCTCTTGAGAAAGGCGTGGATCATAATTTAAGAAAAGTAGATAACTCTTCTTAAAATCAGGAGGTAGATTATTGTTGGTTGACATTAAATCTTCACCAACGCGTCCGCCAAAGGTGCGGATGGTAATTGTTGTTTCAGGTTGTCCTCCTTTCAGAAACTCTTTCACTTCAAATACATATTCTGTATAGATATATAGATTTTGATCGTAAATTTCTTGAATGGAGCTGATGTCTTCTGGCAGTTTTCCGTTTGGGGTATTCCATCGGCTGGGGAGTGTAGAAGTAAAATGCCCTACTACAATCGTATCTGTTTCATAAATCAGGTCATCGAGGCTTTTTTCAGGGTATGAGCCGCTTTCGGAAGACAAAAGGAAGGGTTGACGCGCCTCTTCTTTTGAAACAGTAAAGGCGGGCCAACTTAGAAAAATTCCGAACAAAAACAAGGTCAGTAGAAGTATGGTTTTTTTGTTCATCGTAATTCCTCCTGTGATTAGACGATTTTATTCTCTATTTCGTTCCTGTAAATAATGAACTCTATGCCTCTCCCTCCTGCGGTAAAATACCCACAACCAAAGGAGAGAGAATGACAACAGGATTACCCGAATCA
>DAOQID010000065.1:0-23411 GCA_035339375.1 Anaerolineales bacterium
CGATTAAAAATTCGTTTTATTCGCACATTCGCTCTATTCGCGTTAAAGACTCTTATAAAAAGGAACCTTATGAAATCAGAACTTGATACCCTTATGCAAGCCAAAGACATGGATGCCATTCTCATCTTTGGCAATGCCGAACACAACCCGCCCATGTATTACCTGACAGGTGGTGGACATGTCAGCCATGCCACTCTGATCAAAAAACGCGGCGGCGATGCGACCCTTTTCTTCGGTGATATGGAACGTGACGAAGCTGCAAAAAGCGGATTGAAATTGATTCCCTACAGTACTTATGATTTTGAAGAGATCTACAAAAAGGCGAATCGAAACCCCACGCTGGCGGGCGCCATGCGCCTTGAACTGATGCTCAAAGATGTGGGTGTGGAATCGGGTCGGGTGGGGGTGTACGGAACATATGACATCGGTCCCGTTTTTGGATTATTGATGCAGTTGCAAAAGCTGATGCCGAATCTCGAATTTATCGGCGAACCGCGGGAAGATTCCATTTTCCTGCGCGCAATGGAAAAGAAAGATGAAGCCGAAGTGGAGCGTATCCGCAAAATGGGCAAGGTCACCACAACCGTGGTTGGCCGTGTTGCTGATTTTCTGACGTCCTGCGAAGTTCGTGAAGATGAGGTTCTTTTGAACGAAAATGGATCCGCTCTGACCGTGGGCGATGTCCATTCGAAGATTCGTTTATGGGTATCTGAACTCGGCGCAGAATTACCTTCTGGATTCATCTTTGCCATTGGCCGCGATGCAGGCGTGCCGCATTCCGCAGGCAACCCAGCCGACCTGATGAAGCTTGGGCAGACGATCGTGTTCGATATTTATCCTGCTGAGGCGGGCGGCGGCTACTACTACGATTTCACCCGCACCTGGAGTTTGGGTTACGCCACGCCAGAGGCACAGGAATTGTTCGATCAGGTTAAAGAGATCTACGACCAGTTGAACGAGAACTTTGACCTGAATGTCCCGTTTAAAGATTACCAAAAAATGACCTGTGAATATTTCGGGGGCAAGGGACATAAAACCCCCATGAACTCCAAATCACCTGTCGATGGGTATGTTCATAGCCTGGGTCACGGCGTGGGGCTCAACATTCACGAACGTCCATTCAGCGGCATCAATACCAGCGATGAAGAGCGGCTTGCGCCCGGGGTGGTGATCACCTCTGAGCCAGGCTTGTATTATCCTGAAAAGGGTATGGGCTTCCGAATCGAAGATACAATATGGGTGCGCCCCGATGGGCGCATGGAGATCCTTGCAGATTATCCGTATGATTTTGTTTTGCCGATGAAAAAGTGGAAGAAAAAATAATGGACCTGAAACCCGCCCGAATCCTTGCACTTGAAACCTCCTGCGATGAAACCGCCTGTGCCATCGTTGAAAATGGCCGCGCATTGCTTTCTTCTGTGGTCGCCTCACAGATGGAGATTCATGCGCGCTATGGCGGGGTGTATCCCGAGGTGGCTTCACGCCAGCATGTTTTGAGCGTAACGCCTGTTGTAGAGCAGGCTCTTGCACAGGCTCACCTCACGCTCAAAGATATTGACGCGCTGGCCGTCACACAAGGGCCTGGCCTCGCGGGTTCGTTGGTTGTGGGGATGAACATGGCAAAGGGACTTGCCTTGGGGTCCGGGCTTCCATTGATCGGAGTGAACCATCTTGAAGGGCATTTGTATTCGGCCTGGGTGCATGATTCGGGAGAACTCGTACCGCCCGCACCACAATTCCCCTTGATGGCTTTGCTGGTTTCAGGCGGGCATACGGAACTGAATCTCATGACCGATCATTTGACCTATCAAAGGCTCGGTTCAACCCTCGACGATGCAGCTGGTGAAGCCTTCGACAAAGTTTCCCGCCTGTTGGAGCTTGGATACCCCGGCGGCCCTGCCATCCAAAAATCAGCGGAAGAGGGCGACCCGAATCGTTTCCATTTTCCTCGGGCATGGCTCGAAGGGACATGGGATTTTTCGTTCAGCGGGTTGAAGACCGCCGTATTGTACGAGATCCGCGAATTGCAAAAGCGGACACACACCCTGCCCGTACCCGATCTGGCTGCATCTTTTCAAAAAGCTGTGGTGGATGTTCTTTTCAAGAAAACCATCAATGCCGCCCGTGAATTTGGCGCGAAGGAAATTTTGGTGGCTGGTGGCGTTTCAGCCAATCGTATGCTGCGCCAGACCTTTAGGGCCCAAACGGAATTTCCTGTTCATATCCCGCCGCTGTCGTTGTGTACCGACAATGCCGCCATGATCGCCTCGGCAGGGTACCATCGCTATGCACTTGGTCACCTTTCGCAGATGGACATGGATGTTCTGCCGACCTGGCCGCTGCCGTAACGATAAAATCATGCATTAAAACCAGAAGGCCGATGACTTGCCCAAGTCATCGGCCTTCTGGTTTAGGGAGAATGTAACTGTATTTTAGAATCGTCACCTAAACTGAACCTGAGCATTGATTAAGAGTTGGATGAGAGAAAATGAGCCTGAAATTTAAAACATCGAGGCCCCGTTTCAAACTTGCCCAAGTCTGAAAAATCGGGGCCCGCGATAAGGAGAATGTAACTTTATTATATTCAGTGAGCTAAAAACAGCCTGAATGGGAAATGAACACAGGATTAGAGATTCGGTCAACGGAGTGCGTTGAGAAGTTCGTCCAAAGTAATGGGACCTTCCCGTAGAATGACGGGTGTTTCACCTGTGCAATCCACCAGTGTGGATGGGATTCCGCCTGGGGTTTGGCCGCCATTTAAAATGAGCGGAATGCGGTCGTGGAGTTGTGTGTAAACTTCTTGTGCTGTGGTTGGGCTGGGATGTCCTGACATATTGGCAGAGGTAACTGCCATGGGGCCTGCGGCAGTTAACAAGGTGAGGGCATCTGGGTGGTTTGGGATTCTGACGGCTACAGTGGAGGTGGCAGATACTGCCGGGGGGAGAGTCTGCTTTTTGGGGAGCACACAGGTGAGGGGTCCGGGCCAGAAGCGGGCCATGAGGGTGTAGGCCATGTCTGGAATGTGGTCAGTGACAAGGTGGAGCATATCCATGTTCCCGATCAAAATTGGAATGGCTTTTTCGATGGGACGGTTCTTGGCGATGTAGATGTTTTCGATGGCGGCGTTATCAAAGGCGAGCGCGCCAAGGCCGTAGACTGTATCGGTGGGGAAGGCTACAAGGCCGCCTTGTTGAAGGGTTAACAGGGCATCTTCGGTGGAATGAGATTTACTGGTTGAGATGATCTTTGTTGTCATTCAGGTTCTTCATTTCGTGCAAAAAGATTTCCACGATATTTGGGTCGAAGTGTGCGCCCGACTCATTTTTGATGTATTCGAGTACTTTTTCAGGCGGCCATGCTTTGCGGTAGGGGCGGTCTGAGGTGAGCGCATCGTATACATCGGCAACGGCAAAGATGCGGGCAGAGAGGGGAATCTCCAGCCCCTTTAATCCGCGCGGATATCCGCTGCCATCCCAGCGTTCGTGATGGCTGTAGGGAATATCCATGGCGGGGCGCAGGTATTCGATGGGGTATAACAGGTCGTAGGCGAATTGCGGGTGTTGACGCATGACCTTCAATTCAAGGTCTGTCAGGGGACCATTTTTGTGCAGTATCTCATCGGGGACGCCAAGTTTTCCAATATCGTGCAGCAGCGATCCGCGGCGGATGTGGAGCAGTTCCTCTTCCGTAAGCCTCATTGCCTTGGCAATTCTATAGGTAAGTTTGGTGACGCGCTGCGTGTGGCCTTCGGTTTCCTTGTCTCGCAGGTCCAGGGCGCGCGACCAGCTATCAAGTGTGGTTTCATAGGAAGAGCGCAGATCGGTGATGAGGAATTGATTTTTATTCAGGGTGTGATTAAGCTGCCAGGCAGTGAAGAAGGTGAAAAATGCGATGGCAAAAAGGGCGAGTACCCCGGTGAAATTATAGCTAATCAGGGAGTCGTAGTAATAGCTGGAGTAGGTGTACCCAAGGGTGGTGAGCAGGGCATAAAAAAAGGATGCAATCGGGTGGAGGACAAAACTGGAAGTAATGATGGGGAGAGCCAGAATGACCATCGTAAATTCAAGGTCATGAGGTTCGTACAGGAGCACCGCCCCAAAAATGGAAATATTAATGCAGGCATGGGCGGCCAGTTTTGTGTAGCCTCTGCGGTTGAGATGCCAAAAAAGGAATAAAACCGACAGAACGATCACATCTTGAATAATGTAGTTGAAGTACATTCCCTCTTTAGCTATGATCAAATAGGCAAGATTGGAGATCGTGACATGTACCAGGATGACCACCATCATGATCAGGTACATTGCCATCAGACGGCCTCGTCGCTGTTCGCTGGGTTCCACTGCGTCTGTATCTGTGACCTGATAGTATAGGCTATTTAATTTGGGGACTATTCCGTTGTAGCGATTCATAGACTGTCTGTTACTCAATTGGAGAAGTATTACATGGTTTTTCAGGTTGAAATCTTGGTGTTTGCTTGCAGTTTCGCGCCTGGAAAATTTTGGACGGATTTTTGTCGATGCGTGGTGCTGAGTATGGCATGATTTTGGAAGGGCGGCAACCTGCGCTTAATTTGCATCGGGAGATGGGATGATCTCCAGCAGGCGGTCTTTGCCTGCCAGATCCTGATGCAGATGAATAACCGCATTGGAGAAGGAATCGAAGGCAAGACCGGCAGCCTGCACCCCCAATGTGGATTCGATCTCAAAAAGCATCATGCCTCCTGGTTTGAGCCAGGCAGGCGCAGCCTTGAAAAGGCGGCGGTACACATCAAGCCCATCAGGGCCGCCATCAAGGGCAAGGGTGGGTTCACGGCCAAAAATGGGAAGCTGCCGCAATGTGCTGGTGGGGATGTAGGGCAGGTTGGCGCAGAGAAGGTTGAAAGATGAAGATTGAAGGTTGGGTGATGAAGCAGGGAGCAGGTCGCATTCCAGGAACTGAATTTGATTTTGAACGTGGAATTTTTCGGCATTGCCTTTTGCCACATTCAAAGCGGCGGGCGAAAGATCAGTGGCAAGGATATGGGCATCCGGGATGTTCGCGGCGATGGATACGGCAATTGCCCCTGAACCAGTGCCGATATCAGCCACGCTTCGTGCTTCGGGGTGCCTGTTCAGCCATGCGAGAGCTTTCTCTACCAGAAGTTCTGTCTCAGGGCGTGGAATGAGGACATCATGGGTGATGTCAAAATCAAGACCGAAGAATTCCCAATGACCGATTATGTAGGGGAGGGGTTCACCCGCTATCAGGCGGGCAAATGCTTGTTCTGCTTCGACAAGCTGGGGCGGGGTAAGAGGCGTTTCAAGGTGGGCAAGCAGCCATGTTCGCGGACGTTTAATAACATGCGCAAGGAGAATCTGCGCGTCAAGCCCATCCAGAGCAGCCTTGTGATTGTTGAGATACTCTCCCGCATTCATAAGTTGAACCCAAAGAAAATGTGGCGACCATGCAGCCGCCACATTCGATTATTCGTCATCATCCACACCCGTGGCGGCGAGGCGTTCGGACTCATCCCGGGTTGACAACTCATCGATGAATTGGTCAATGGCCCCATCCATCACTGCAGAAAGATTGTAGCTAGAAAAGCCAACGCGATGATCCGTAACACGGCTTTGCGGGTAGTTGTAAGTGCGGATCTTTTCCGAACGGTCGCCTGAACCCACCTGTGAACGGCGGTCGGCTTCAAGTTCGGCACGGCGTTTTTGTTCTTCGATCTCGTACAGGCGTGCCCGTAAAATGCTGAGGGCGCGGAGTTTGTTTTGCAATTGCGAGCGTTCGTCCTGACAGGTGACGATCATGCCAGTGGGTTTGTGATACAAACGCACCGCAGTGGAGTTCTTTTGCACGTTTTGTCCGCCTGCGCCCGAAGAGCGATAGACTTCGATCTCGATATCGCTTTCGGGAATGTCCACTTCCACATCATCTACTTCGGCCAGTACAGTGACGGTAGCCGTGGAGGTGTGGATGCGTCCCTGCGACTCTGTGGCTGGCACGCGCTGCACACGATGCACCCCCGACTCATATTTCAGTTTTGAGTACGCGCCCTTGCCCTTGACTTCGAAGATTACTTCCTTGTACCCGCCGACGCCGATGGCACTCTCAGACATGAGTTCGACCTTCCAGCGTTTGCCATCCACATAGCGGGTGTACATGCGGAACAGGTCGGCGGCAAAAATGGCGGCCTCGTCACCGCCCGCACCTGCGCGGATTTCAAAAATGACATTGCGTTCATCGCGCGGGTCTTTTGGCACCAGCATGCCTTTGATCTCTTTTTCGAGCGCTTCGATCTTTGGCTCCAGATCATCCACATCGGCCTTGGCAAGCGCGATCAATTCCGAATCGTTTTCAGAAATGATGATGGACTTGGCCTCTTCCAGGCTTTTCAGGGCCTGGCGATATTCGCGAATCTTGTTGTAGAGCGGTTCCAATTCAACACGCTCTTTGTTGATCTCCCCAGCGCGTTGATAGTCGCTGCCTACTTCGAGCAGTTCACTTCCCAGTTGTTCGTATCGTTCTTCAATGACTTGTAGTTTATCGAGCATGATTTGATTCCAGTTTTTTGTATATTAAACCTCTTGGGTATCGAGGTTTGGAATATTTTATATTCTCTTCCAATGTGCGAAATAAAAGGCGGCACACAAAGCTGTGCCGCACAGGCGAAACGAAAACAACCGTGAACGTACCTAGTAATTTGCGACTGCCGAAAGCACCATCGAAAGGATCAGAATGACCGCAAACACCGCGAACAGGATCTGTGCGGCTCTCTGGTTTGAATTCCCTTGGTCAGCGGGTTTCCCTTGTTTTTTTGTTTTGGATGTTTTTCCAGCCATCTTTCCACTCACTTCGTAATATGTCTGTAAAAGGCTTGCGCCATTACTCTTTCAAGTTCGTCAATTGTAACAGGTTTCATCACGTAGCCGTCTGCGCCCATTTCAAGGGCTTTATCCACCATCACATCAGCCGCCTCAGAGGAAAGCATGATGACAGGCAGGTCTTTCCACTCCTTGCGGCGGCGCAGAAACTCGAGCATATCCAACCCGCTCACTTCAGGCATGTTGATATCGAGGACGAACAAATCAGGCCGCCCGCCAGCCAGCAAAGCTTGGGCGGCAGGGCGGGGATTAATGAAATGTTTGGTTTCGCAATCCAGCAGTTTGAGCATCAAACTGATTGCGTGTCCCATTTCCTCGTCATCGTCTACGATCCATACTTGTTTCATTCCAGATGTGCCTTAATGCTTTCTGCCGCTGTTTCGTTCATGCCTTTCACAGCAGCCAAGTCGGTAACACTCGCTTCCTTAATCTTATCCAGAGAACCGAAATGTTTCAAGAGTGCTTTTCTACGGGCAGGGCCAATGCCGGGGATGGAATCCAACTGTGAGGCCAGTCCCTGCTTCGATCTTCGTGCGCGATGGGCCGTAATGCCATAACGATGCGCTTCATCACGGATGCGCTGCACAAGGTACAGTCCCTGCGAATGACGCGGCAACAGCAACGGCTTGCTGTTATGCGGGAAGAAGATTTCCTCCTCCTGTTTGGCCAGCCCCACCACGGGCACCTTATCGTATAGTTCAAACTCTTCCAGGACTCTCACCACACGGCCCAACTGCCCCTTGCCGCCATCGATGATGATCAGATCAGGCAGGAAGGAGAACGACGCGTCTTTTTTCGACCCCGGGCCTGCTTCTGTTTCCTGGCTGGATAGCCACCGTTTGAATCTACGGGTTAGCATTTCCTCCATCGAAGCAAAATCATCAGGCGCGCCGATGCTGGTGCTGTCAATGTTGAATTTGCGATACAGATTCTTGGCAGGCACACCCTGCTCAAAAACGATCATCGCACCGACGGTTGCCACACCCTGTGTATGGCTGACATCGTAACACTCAATTCGGTTTGGCGGCGCAGAGAGTTTCAATGCGTTCTGCAATTCGCTGAGCGCCTGTTCCTGTTTGTGCGCATCGGCCTGCCATTGGGCACGCAATGCCTGCAGGGTTTCAGAGGCATTTTCAGCGGCCATTTGCACCAACTCATGCGGTTGACCTTCCTTCGGCACGAACAATTCCACTTTGCTGCCGCCGCGCTTGGATCTCAGCCATTGGCCGATGATCTTTGCCTCCTCCACTTGAATTTCTTCAGGGATCATCACCTGATCGGGGATGGTGGCGGCTTCGGTGTAAAACTGCTTGACGAATTCCGCCATTACCTCGGTATCAGCGGTATCTTCAGTGCCTTCGAGGATGAAATACTCACGGCCGATCAGCTTTCCGCCGCGGATGAAGAAGATCTGCACACAGGCTTCGCCATCTGAACGAGCCATTGCCAGCACATCCGAATCTTTGTAATCGGTGGCAAAGATGATCTTCTGCCGTTCGATGATGGAACTGATGGCTTTTAGCTGGTCGCGCACGGCAGCGGCCTTTTCGAAACGCATTTCTTCAGACGCCTTGAGCATTTCGGCTTCGAGACGCTTGATGATCTCTTCACTGTGCCCGCTGAGGAAATCCATCAGGTCGGAGATCATTTGGCGGTATCCTGCCTGGTCCACGGCTCCGATGCAGGGGGCAAGGCACAGTTTGATGTCAAAGTAAAGACACGCACGTTTGTCGAGGCCTGTAATTTCACGGTCACACGTCAAATACGGAAAGATCTTCCGCAATACATCCAGTGTTTGATACACTGCCCATGCCGAGGTGTAGGGACCAAAATAACGTGAACCGTCTTCATCCATGTTGCGGGTGACGGTTACCCTGGGGAAGGGCTCATGCCAGTGGACTTTGATATAGGGGTAGCGCTTGTCATCTTTGAGGCGGATGTTGTATTTGGGGCGGTGCTTCTTGATGAGGTTCATTTCAAGAATCAACGCCTCAAGCTCCGACCCGACCACGATCCACTCGATATCCACGATGTCGCGCACAAGGCGTCGGGTTTTGTTATCGTGGCTTGAATCGGCGTGGAAGTAGGACCGTACGCGATTTTTCAGGTTGATGGCTTTGCCAACGTAAATGATCTTCCCTTCAACATTGCGATATAAATAACAGCCTGGCTTTGAGGGAAGCGTGGCAAGAATGCCTTGAAGTTTTTCTGAAATTTCCATTGGGCGCTATTATATAATACCCACGGTCACAAATTGCGCTTTCCTTCTTTTGAAAATAGGGCAATTTGTGACCGAGTGCGGTATAAACTCACCTTGCATTGAGAGGCGTATTTTTGAATAGCATGACCCCAATGTCCTGTTTGAAAAAGATTTCTTTTCTCTTAGAATTACCGAAATCAAACATTAAGGAGAATGTAAATGGAACCGTCTTTTTCAAATGCCCCCATTCAGAATGGCCCTACTGGTGCGAGCGGTGGAAATGAAAAGATCATGGCGATCGCCTCGCTGGTGATCGGTGTGATCAATTTGTGCGCATGGTTTTTACCCATTTGTGGAATTCCGCTGGCTTTGGTTGGGATTGTCCTCGGTTTTCTGGGTATGAAGGATGAGTCACAAAAGATGCTTGCGATCGCTGGTATCGGGCTTTCTGCTTTTAGCCTGTTGCTGGCCTGCGGCAATGCCATCTATGGTGTTTACATCGCTACTCAGGGTATGTCTTTCTAACTCTGTTGTATAAAAAGCAGTCCTCCGCCAAATTGCGGAGGACTGCTTTTTTTATTTAGGGACCAGGTGTGGGGGCGGGGGGCGGCACTCGGTGTATGCCGAGAAGGAGTGGCATCTCCGCCATGTAATATGCGTATTCATAGGCGGTTGTTGCCCCACCTTCACCGACAATGGGTTCGATAAGCTGGTTGTTGTTCGAATCAACCCCGGAGATGATCTGGTCTGAGAGAGTGAGGATCTCGGTGATGATCGGTTCCATTTCCGGGCCGAAGGGCATTTCTTGCAGCCGAAGCACCTTTTCCAACACTTGTTCGGTCCAGCCTTGCATGTTTTGCAGGCAGATGACTACATTTGCACTTTGCAATTTTATGTTGGCAGTTGAATCGGGGGCACGGGCGGCAAATTGTGCATGTGAAATGCTCTGGGCAATGTAGCCCTGATCGGTATATCCAGGCTCGCCGTTTTGCAGAAGGCCAAACCCGTCACCACTGTCACTCACAACACCATCCCCATCCCAGTCTATGTACTGGACGGTATTGGCGTTGCCAGCAATGAGGTTGGCGATTTCCTCCAGCTTTTGGCGGGTGAGGGTTTCATCGTTAGCTTTATAAGCCTCTCCCAATTCGGTGGTTGTGGTGTTCAGGCTTTCTGTGGCTCCCCACAAGCCCTGAATTAATGCAACACCTTCAGGCGCTGTGACGAATGAGACCACCACATGCCGCACGTGGATCAGGCTCATGGGGGGAAAGACCGAGGATGCCACTACATTCCCAGATGATGTGTCTGGGTTCGGGTCGTTATCCACTTCCAGAGTGATTTCGATCTGGTCGAACAGTGAAAGGACATTATTTTGTTCAGGGTTGGTGTACACCAATTGACCTTGTGCAAGGCTTTCTTTGGTGATTGAACCTGCCTTACGGACAAATTCCCCGCCCTGGCCGAGGAACCAGACATCGTAATGGGTACCTTCCTCGGGAATGGGGAGATCATCGAATGAAAGGGCGGCCTTATCCATCAACCCGTTTTGATCGGTGAAGACCACACGGCCGAGGATTTCATTGGGATCAACAGTTGGTGTTGGCGGAGGAAGAGTTGCTTCAGGCGCTGGAGTAGCCTGCGGTGTTTGCGGTTTGAAGAAGACCAGTCCGAGGGCTGTGATCGCAACCACACCGAGTGCAACGCCGACCCACATGAGGGTTGGGTTGTTGCGCGTTGACTTCTTTCCTTCTGCGGCGGCTTCGGCAGCGGGTTTGACAACCCTCTGTGGAATTTTAGCAATACGGGCGGTGTCGGCAGAAATGGTCTGTCCGTTGAACACAGCCAGAAATTCATCGGCCATTGCCTTGGCAGAGTCATAGCGCAATTCGGGGTCTTTTGAAAGTGCGCGGTTGATAATGGCTTGCAGGTCTGATGAAATGCCGAAGATGGGCGGCGGCGGGTCATTGAGATGTTTCATGAGAATGCCGAAGGATGATTCGGCATCAAAGGGCACCACACCCGCCAGCATTTCATACAACATCACACCAAGCGAGTAGATATCTGTTTTGGAGTTGACTTTTTCGCCGCGGGCCTGTTCAGGGCTCATGTAGGCGGGCGTTCCAGAGACCGTTCCTGTTGAGGTTTGGATGGATGAATCTAGAAGGCGGACCAGCCCAAAGTCGGTGAGTATCGGTTCCACATCCGCGGGTAAGGGTTTGTTGAGGTCAATGGGGCTGCTTGGTGAGCGCAAGAGCACATTGGCGGGTTTGATATCCCGATGAATGATGTTTTGGTTGTGGGCGTAATCAACGGCAGAAGATAGTTTGGAAAGGATGAGTGCCACGGTTTCGAGCGGAAGTTTTTCTCCGCGTTTGTGCAGGGCTTTCAAGTAATTCCCCATGGATGCGCCCGTCACCAGTTCCATGATGAGGCAGGGTTGGCCATCTACAAGTTCATAATCGTACACTTGAATGATGTTTGGGTGACGAAGCCCCGCCACCACCCGCGCTTCACGTTCGAACCGCACGTGGTTATCAGGATCAGAGTCAACATGGTCGCGCATGATCTTGACAGCCACTTTTCGATTAAGTGTGGTGTGCTCGCCAAGATAAACTTCCGCCATGCCCCCGCGGGCGATCAATTCTCCGACTTGTACCTTACCTAAAGTTTTTCCATTCCAACTTGGCATTGACGCATTATACCCGATAGTATAATGCGAAGGATTACAAGGAGATTTTAATGACACATGCACTTGAAGAAACCCTGCGCGAACATTTGCGCACACAAGGTTTAACAGTAGTCACCGCCGAGTCCTGCACGGGCGGGTTGGTTTCAGATCGTATTACCAATATCTCGGGTTCGTCGGAGTATTTTCCTGGCGGGATCGTGGCTTATTCCTATGAAGCCAAAGCCAGCCTGCTCGGTGTTTCGTGGGATACGCTCAATACGCATGGTGCGGTCAGTGAGGAAACTGTGCTCGAAATGGCGCGCGGTGTGCGGAAATTGTTCAAGTCAAACATCGGCATTTCGGTCAGCGGAATTGCTGGGCCAACGGGCGGCACACCCGAAAAGCCAGTGGGGTTGACATGGTTCGGCCTTTCCACCGACAAAGGGGAATGGGCGCGTCACTTTATTTGGGATGGCGACCGCCTGCAAAACAAACACCATTCCTCTGAAGCCGCTTTGCAATTTGTGCTCGATTATCTGGATGGAAAACTGGAATGAAGGCGGTTGTCATTGTTTCAGCCAATGCCGAATGGCGCGTAGTGAAGGAACTGTACCCGAACCTCGAAATAAAAAACTCGCCTTACGGCGAATACGCCCACCTGACACTTGGAACCTGGAACCTGGAACTCTTCCACGGTGGTTGGGGCAAGATCTCTGCCGCAGCAACAGCACAATATGTAATTGATCATTTCCAGCCCGATCTGCTGATCAACCTCGGTACCTGTGGCGGATTTGCAGGCCGCATTGAAACGGGGACGATCATCCTCGTAGAGCGCACCCTGGTCTATGACATTATTGAGCAGATGGGAGACGGCGACGAGGCGATTGAATTCTACGCATCTTCTCTGGACCTGAACTGGCTTCCCTCTAATTTACCTGATTCCACCCGCCGCGGACTCCTCGTCTCTGCCGACCGTGATATTGTGGTGGAAGATATTCCCATGCTCATCAAAAAATATGATGCAGTTGCCGCCGATTGGGAATCAGGGGCAATTGCCTGGGTTGCACAGCGGAATAATCTCCGCGTTTTGATTTTGCGCGGTGTGACAGATCTGGTCGGCGGTGATGGCGGTGAAGCCTATGGAAATCTCGGGTTGTTCCACGAGCGGACAAAGAGCGTGATGGGAGAGTTGTTCCGTCAATTGCCTGGTTATCTAAATTTCATAAAAAATTGAGGTGTAGCGCGAGATACTATCCCGCGCTACAGACATTATTATTTATTTTCTCCCATCACCGAAGTAGGCTTTGTTGCAGCGTTGTTTCCATGCAGGCTTGAAATCAACACATCCCCCGCATGCAAGCGCGGGGGATGTGTTTTTCAGAGGCGGATAATTTGAGTTTTTACTGGGCAGGGTTCAGCACACGGCCTACAAATAAAATCTGTCCGTTGACCGTATCGCGGATGACAAAAAGGAAGGGCCTGTCTGCGATGAAGATGATGTCTTGCACTGGCGCGCCTGTCGCTTCCATTACCACGGCTGTAGCGGCGGCGGCTTCGGTGCCTTCCTCGTCCACTGCTACAAAGGCCTTGTGAATGACATCGCCGATGAACAGGTCTTTTTCGCCTGTCATTCCTGAGAAATCAGCCAAACCACGGTCAAAGGCGTTGACCATGCCCAGTTTGATCAGGGCATCGGAAAGGCTGAAATCTTTGGTGAATTCAAACTTGGGCAGGTTTACCCGCGCCGAAGGAACAACCTGTAGACCATTGACGATCTCATCGTAAACATCCTTATTGAAGGATGCTTCAAAAGCTTCGAAATTTCCTTCCTCGGGCAGGATGATATCCATGGCGGCGGTTTCACCTGCATAGGGAAGTTCAACAACCTGATACCCATCTCCCTGCATGTAGGGGATATCGTGTATGTTTTCGCCCATCATTTTTACTGTGGCTTCTGTTCCATCCAAAAGGTGGAAGGTGCTGTCGTAGGTGGAGTTGGCGTCGAATTTGTGAAGCCAGTCTGCTTTGAAGTAAATGGCGTTGACGAGTACCATGCGGGTATCGGGGGTGATGCTTCCTTCGGCGAGCAGGTCTTTGATTCTGTCTTCGGTTTCAGCGCTGACCCAATTGTTGATCGCCACACGCTCTTCGTTGGGCTTGTTCAAAAAATCAGCGAGGTGGATGCCCGCCCCGTAATTAACGGCAATGGTATCGAGGTAATCGGGCAGAATGGGCATGGTTTTCTCAGCCCAAACCGAATTGGCGATGTTGATCTGTAAAGGTTCCTGATCTTTATCCAGGTTGATGGGCTTTTTCTCCAGTGCAAGATCGAGAGCGTTGAAGGCGGGATGGAGTTGGGCCTGCGGCTGGTAGTGCATGGCCTGTGCCATTTGCGATTCTGTATCGCCTCGGGCGCCAGCGTACGTCATGGCCAGGGCCAAAGACATGCTGTACGGAGAGAGGATCAGATTTCCGTTTTCGGAGCGAAGCGCGTTGTAAATATCCAGCGCAAAGGCGTTGTTCCCATCCACAAGGGTAGACAGGTCACCTTCGGCGATCTGCGGATTTTTGTCGCGGCTTTTGTTTGATTCAGCCACACTTAATGATACCGATGGGCTACAGGCGGCCAGTATCATGCTCAGCATGACACATAATGCGATGATTTGAAAAGTGATTGATTTCATGGTTTCTCCTTCGAACTAAAGACGAATTCGTTTTAATTATGTTCCTGCTGTTACAGCATAATTTCCATGGAAACGTTGTCCATGCTTTCGCGATAGCTTGGAATTTCGTAAAACCCGAGCCGTTTGTAAAAATGAATGGCGCGGATCTGTTTATGGCTGGTTTGCAGGCGAAGGCGGCGATAGCCCTGTGCGCGGGCAAACTCCATCAGCCGCATGACCACTTGAAACCCGATGCGCTGGCCGTGATATTCCTCCAAAAGCCAGAGTCTTTTGAGTTCAGCCGTGTCTGCGTTTATTTTTTTCACTGCACCCGTACCGACCACTTTTTCTTCGTCGAGCACCACCAAAAACAAGCCGTGGTTTTCGTGATAGGCATGTTGAAAATCATCCACATCACTTAATTCACCCTCCGCTTCGAGAATATCCCAAAAATACTGCACGGTTTTTTCAGGCATGTAAATTCGCTGAGCCACGGCGGTAATGACCATTTTGGCATCTTTGATATGTTGTGTTTGCATGAGGTCGATACGAATCATGTCGTGATTCTAACCCGCTTCGTGGAGCGTTATAATCCCAGAACGTCACCCATACCTCCTATGATGAACACTCCAGAACAAAAAGAAATTCAAAAAAGAAATTTTCGTTACGTGCAAATTGATGCGGTGGGTGTAAGCATTGCCAACGTCGCCGCGCCTTTCCTGCCAGTTTTTCTCACTCGCCTCGGTGCATCTAATTTTCAGGTAGGCCTGCTCACCTCCATGCCGGGTATCACCGGGTTGGTGCTGGCCATTCTTGTCGGGCGGTTTTTGCAAACCCGTCCCAATATTGTGCCATGGTACAGCGTTTCGCGTTTGCTGGTCATTTCCTGTTATGCACTGACAGGCCTGCTGACCTTCGTGCTTTCGAAAGAATACGCGGTCATATCCACGCTTGCCATTTGGGCCTTTGCCACACTTCCACAGACTGCATTGGCCGTGGCATTCTCAGTTGTGATGAACGCCGTGGCGGGTCCTGAAGGCCGTTATGCCCTGCTCAGCCGCCGTTGGGCGATTTTCGGAATCACCACCGTGGTAATGACCTTTTTCGTCACCCGTGTCATTGATCTGGTGGAATTTCCGCGCAACTATGAAATGATGTTCCTGGGGTTATCAGTGGGCGGATTCATCAGCTATTACTTTTCGAAGCAGATCAAACTGCCCGATCAGACCCCGCCGACGCCTGCTCCATCCTCATCGGTATTTGATTCAGCCCGAAATTATTTCTCCTTAATTCGCGGCGAACCAGCCTTTGTATCCTTCGCATTCAAGAAGTTTGTGTACGTTTCTGCCATCACTTTGAGCCAGCCCATTCTGCCGTTGTTTTTGGTGCGCGAAGTGAAAGCCACTGATTCACAGATCGGTACCATTACAATGGCGATGTCGCTGGTGATGCTGGTTGGGTATTTCATCTGGCCCTGGTCTTCGCGCAAATATGGCGGACGGTTTGTCCTGCTTGCCACCACTTTCGGCATGATTCTCTACCCCGCACTCACTGCTGCCACCCCGCAGGTCCCGCTGATTATTATTTATGCGGGGATCACCGGGCTATTTCAGGCAGGTCTTGATCTTGTATTCTTTGATGAGTTGATGAAAACCGTTCCCCCGGAGCATGGCGCCACCTTTGTTTCGATTGTGCAGTCCATGCAATATTTATCTGCCATTGCCGCACCGTTGATCGGCACATGGCTGGCCGATTTCATTGGCTTGGGCGGCGCGTTGTGGGTGAGTGCCGGGTTGAGGTTGTTGGGCTTTTTGCTTTTTTTGCGCAAAGATACGCGCAGATAACTTTACTTCCCCGTGACGGGCATTTGGTCTTTGCCGATCAAAATGGGCATATCGGCCATGTAGTAGGCATGTTGATATGCTGTGAGCGCTCCACCTTCACCGTTGATGGGCTCAATGGCTTCGTTGCCGTTTACATCCAACCCGTTGAGGATTTGGTTGGCAAGTGCCACAGCCTTGCGGACCTCTGCTTCGACATTGGCATCTGCAGGGGCTTGTAATATCTTTTCAGTCAGGTCGCGCAGTTCAATGGCCCATTCTTCAATGTTGTGAATGGAAATCTCCACATGCTCGTTATGCATACGGATATCCGCTGTAGAGTCATCGGCATCGGCGGAATAGCTGGAGTGATGATGCACTCCGCCTACATAACCGGTCTGTTCTCCATTCAAGAGAATGCCATAACCATCACCGGGGTCGTTGATCGTTCCATCACCGTTCCAGTCTGAATAGGCGGGGTCCTGCTTCCCGACGATCAGGTTAATGAGCGCTTCTGCATTGTTACGCAGGTCTTTTTGTTTGTTTTCTTCGAAGGCAAGCAACATGGCTTCTGCGGTCTGATTGACCAAAACGGCATTGATACGCATTCCGTCCATCATACCGATCTGGTTGGGTGTTTCTTCCGTGCTGACAAGCAGGTGACGGATGTGCGCCAATGCACGGCCCGGTATGCCGGTGGAGTATTTCACATCTCCTGATGGGTTGGGGCTGGTATCGGGGATGGATTCCAGCGTGATTTCCATGTGGCTGTACAGGCTGAGCAGGTTGCGGCTTTGTTCATCCACGTAGGTGAGGCTGAAGGTTCCATTCTCTTCGGCGCTGAGGATGCCAATACTGCGCCGTTGTTCTCCGCTGTCTTCGATCATCCATGCTTCGTATTGGCTGCCTTCTGGCAGGGTTTCGAGATTGGCGCTGATGGTGATCTGGTCTGCAATGGCTGCTCCATCTTGAAAGCGCAGAATGCCAACCGGGGTTTCGGTGTTGACGACGGGGGCTTCGGTGGCCATGGTGTGGATTTCTGTTGGGGGAAGGGTGGGCGCTTCTGTGGAGTTTAATCTCGGCAGCACAAAAAGGCCTGTGCCAACGACACCGCTTAGCAAAAAGAAGGAAACGCAGGCACAAAGGAAGATTCCTGTGCCGACCCAAAGTGGATTCAGAGTGGATTTTTTCTTTTGAATAACAGTAGCAGGTTTGGGCGGGGTTTGAGCGCGAGTCGCGTGGATGGTTTCCACTTCGAGGTGTAATCCAACTGCTTTGTAATAATCCACCAACAGGTCGTGTCCGCTGTTATAGCGGTCTTCGGGGAATTTGGTGAGGGCCTTGTCAATGACAGATTGCAACTCAGGGTAAATATCTTCGATGGGCGGGGGCGCCTCGTTGATGTGTTTGAAGATGATCGTGATTGCCGTATCGGCTTCAAAAGGAACGCGGCCTGCAAGCAGTTCATACAGGATAATGCCGAGTGAATAAATATCGGTGCGGTGATCCACCTTTGATCCGCGGGCTTGTTCCGGGCTCATGTAGGTGGGCGTACCGCTGACGAATCCTGATGCGGTTTGTTGGCCTGAGTGTGCCATGCGGGCCAGGCCAAAATCGGTGATGATGGCTTCCACACTTTTGGTAAGCGGGGTGTCCTGCTCAAAATCCCTGTTTCTGCTGTGGAGGATGATGTTTGCGGGTTTGATATCGCGATGAACGATGCCCTGAGAATGGGCATAGTCCATGCCTGCAATGATGGATTTGAACAACTGACCGATCTGCTCAAAGGATAATCTTTGTTTATTTTTGTGAAGGGTTTGGAGATAGGAAGCAAGCGATGGGCCTTTGAGGTATTCCATCACGATATAGGGATGCCCGTCATGTGTGTCGAAATCAAATACCTGGACAATGTTGGAATGACGCAGGCCTGCCACTGCTTTTGCTTCACGTTGAAACCGTTCCAAAAGTTCAGGGTCTTCTTCTATGAAGCTGTGTAGAACTTTGATGGCTACGGGACGTTCAAGTGACAGGTGGGTACCAAGATAAACCTCCGCCATGCCCCCCCGAGCGAGATATTTATCTACCCGGACTTTTCCGATGGTACGGCCGATCCATTCAGGCATGAGTTGATTATACATCTGAATTTGGAGTGTTGTAGTCTGAAATGCAGGTGAAATGATCGTTGATGGAGGTGTCTGGGTGTTACTCAAAGTTTGCTGTAATCTGGCTCAAAGCCGCCGTCCTCGGCGAAGGGAGTAAATTTTTAACACACCCCAAGTGCCTGTTCGAAAAATTTTGGAGGGGGTTTTGCCTTATAATTCGACGCTTACAGGTAAAAGAATTTTTTCAAACTTTTTTATGAACAAGGATGGAGGAAACATGTCTCAAAATGCGCAAGGCACCCAGTCTGGCGGGCAGGAGACCATCATTCAAAGGATTCGTACCAGCTTGACACAGGCGGATGAATACACTCGCCGTCAACAGCGCCTTAACTCCACATTGACCATATCCACTACGGTTGGGTCTGCGTTGACAGCTTTTGTCACTGCGTTGACTGCCGCTCAAGGTCCAACGGTCATTCCAGGTGTTTTAGATTGGCAGGGCGCTTGCACCATTGGCGCGATCTTCAGTTTTATTACGACGGTCTGCTCCGGGTTGAATCAACAGATGAACACCAGCCAAAAATTCCTGCTTGGAAGTCAATGTGTGGGGCGGTTACGGGCCTTGGAACTGGTTGCAACAGCCCAATCACGCGCCATGGATGAAATTACAAATGAGTATGCAGGGATCCTGCGGGAATATGCCGAAGCACTTCGAAAATAGGCCGCGATTTTTATAAACACCCTGTAATGCCCCATAATAGAACGTGTTATAATTTTCAACCGCAACTCGAAAATCCGTCTTGAAAGAGGAGTATATATGGAAATTACAATCCAGGAATTTAAACATTGTGATTTGTTTAAAGTAAAGGGCAGGGTTGATAGTGCATCTGCACCGGAATTTTCCAAAGCTCTCGAAAAAGCCAATAATGATGGCCATTTCAAAATTGCTCTTGATATGAGCGAACTTGAATATATGTCCAGCGCCGGGTTCCGCGCTTTGCTCGCCACCCAGAGAAATTGCAAACGTTATAATCGCGGAGAACTGGTTCTGGTAAGTGTTCCCGAGCGCATTCGTGAAGCCTTGGAATTGGCTGGTTTTACCGAACTCTTCAAGACCTTCAATGACTCCATTGAAGCGGTTGGCAGCTTCTAATCGACGCCTGGGGCGTCGCAATTAAAAATAATCGCCGCCTCTTTGCCGAAAGGACGGAGGCGGCTATTAATTTTTACCCATGCCAAAGATCACTTTTCCAGCCAGGTTCGAGTACTTGGATGAAATCCGCGAGTTTGTAGGGCAGGTTGCCCGCGAAGGCGGTTTCAACGACAAGGAAGTTTACTCCTTGCAGTTGGCTTCGGATGAAGCCGCTTCCAATATCATTGAACATGCATATGAAGGCGTATCAAACGCCAGTTTCGATGTCACCTGTGACGTGCGTGGCGATACGATCATCATCACCATGCGTGATGATGGCACGCCGTTTGACCCCACCCGGGTGAAGCAGCCCAACCTGAAAGCGGATCTGTCTGAGCGTCAGATCGGCGGGTTGGGTGTATATCTCATGCGGAAACTCATGGATGACGTGAAATATGAATCCAATCCGCGCACGGGCAATTTATTGATCATGACCAAACGGAGGGGATAACCTCCTCATGCGTTCGTCAACTCGTAACGGGCATCCAGACTCCTGGGATTGGCGTCAGCTTGCAAGTTTGGGGGAACAACTTCGCAACGAAGACTCCCTCAGCGCACAACGTGACCGCATCGCCTCCATGACCAGTGACCTTGTTGCTGGGGTGGTGGATGTCTGGTTAAACGAGAGTGTGTTTCGCCTGCCAGATTGGGAGGATGGAAGCGTATTTCCTGAGCAGCCGCCCAAAGGCGGAATGCGGCTTGCGATCAAAGCTGGGAAAATCACCACCCAAAAGACCAATCGAAAGCAAAAAAAAGATGCATCCCGCAAAACACAGCCGCCCGCTTCCCGCGTGACTTTTGCGGCTGTCCCGCTTGCGGATCATGGTATCACCATGGGGGCTTTTCAAGTCACCCGTTCCAAAGGGCCTGCCTTCACCACCGCTGAATTGAATATGCTTCAGGGTATCGGTCAGATCGTGGCGACCAGCCTGTTCGCTTCCCATCGTGCCGAGGTGGAGCAGTTTCGCCTCAGGCAGCTTAATCTCGTCCGCGAGGTCAGCACGCAGATCGCGAATGTGCTGAATGTGGATGAACTTGCGGCACGCGTCACCAGCCTGATTCAAAAGACATTCAATTATTACTATGTTGCCATTTTCACCCTGAACCCGAATTCGAAATTCCTTCGTTTTCGTTCCAGTGCGGTTGCGCCGCGCAAGGGAAAAAAGAAGGCTTCCATTGCTCTTGAAGTTGAAATCGGCCAGGGGTTGATCGGCGAATCCGCCAAAAGTGGTGAACAGATCGTTTGTGATGACGTTCGTTCTGATGCGCGTTACCGCTTCATTGACAGCCTGCCTGAGACACAATCTGAAGTGGTCATTCCGCTCAAGATCGAAGACCGAATCCTCGGCGTGCTGGATGTGCAAAGTAATCAGCCGCATGCCTTCCATCCCAATGACCTGCTGATCTTGCATGCGCTGGCCGATAACATTGCCCGTGCTGTGGAAGGCGCCCGTTTGTATGGCAGCCTCCGCCGCCGTGCCGACCAGTTGACCCTTGTCTCTGAAGTAGGGCGGAGTGTCACTTCCACGCTTGAACTATCTAAACTCATGCGTGATGCCGCCACTCTGATCCACGAAAAATTCAAGTACCCCCATGTTTCCCTGTTCACCGTCCATCCCAACCGCCGCTTGATCGTGTACGAAGCAGGGAGCGGTAAACGCAGCCACAAACTGGAAGGCTTTACCATTTCATTGGATGATGCCGATGGCATCATGCCCTGGGTGGCGCGGACTGGCCGCACGGTTCTTGCAAATGATGTTTCCAAACATGACCGCTACCTGCCTTCACCTTTGCCGCCAAAGAACACCAGGTCTGAACTTTGTGTTCCGCTGATCTTCAACGACGATGTGCTCGGCTTGCTGGATATTCAATCCGATAAACTGAATGCCTTTACGGAAGACGATCAAATGATGTTTGAAGCCGTGGCCGATACCATGGCTGCCGCCATTCGCAATGCAGATTTGTATCGCTCCGAACAATGGCGGCGTCAGGTTTCTGACAGTCTGCGCGAAGTGGCGGGTTTGGTCTCCAACAATGTAAGCGTGGATGAAGTGTTGGAAACCATTCTCTCTGAACTGGACCGCAACCTGCCCATTGATGTCGCTGCCATTTGGCTTTTGGAAGATGATGACCTGTGCCTTTCGGCTGTGCATGGTTGTGACCCGCGCCTGTTGGAAAGCGTTTGCATCACCAATCCCGATTCCACTTATGCCATGGCTGAAGCCCTGATGTCTGATGCGCCCATCATTCGCCGTGCTGATGAGTCGTTGTGGCCTGCTGGCCTGGCATTGGGCTACGAGCAGAACTATTCGTCCATTGCGGCTCCGCTTCGGGTGGGTGATCGGTCTTTGGGCGTCTTGACCCTGTCACATCGCACTGCGGGTCGTTACGGGCATGAAGCACAGGCCATCACAACCACGTTCGCAAGTTATGCCTCGGTTGCCATTGAAAATGCCCGCCTGTTCGATGCCGCCCAGGAACAAGCCTACGCATCGGCGGCCTTGTTGCAAGTGGCGCAGGCGGTCGTCAGTTTGAACGACCTCAACGAGATTCTCGCGTCCATCACCCGCATCCTGCCAATTTTGGTGGGCGTGCATCGTGTTTCGCTGTATCGCTGGGATTCAGAGCGGGAGTCGTTCATCACCTCGCATGAATTCGGTTTCACTGAAATGGAAGAAACGACCATGACCGAGAAGGAATTCAGACTCGGCGATTTTCCATTGCTCGATTTTGCCCGTGAGCAAAATTACATGGTCGCGCATCCTCTCGACCTGGGTGCTGATCCTGCCTCCTGGTTACAGATTCAACCCGAGGCGGAGGGCGAAGCGGATCTTGTCAACTCTGAGCGGCTGTTGATGGCCGTCCCTTTATCCATCAAGCATGACCTGTTCGGCATTTTGCTCGTTGAAGAAGCCGAAAATGGACGCCGCTTCCGCGCGCGGCGTATTGAGATCATCAATGGCATTGCACAACAGGCGGCGCTTGCCATTCAAAACGACCTGTTGCAACAGGAGATGGTGGTACGCGAACGCCTTGAAACCGAGGTGCAGCTTGCCCGCCAGATCCAACAGACGTTTATTCCGCATGCACTGCCTGCACATGCAGCCTGGCAAATGGCGGCACGTTGGCGCACGGCGCGGCAGGTGGGCGGTGACTTTTACGATGTGATCGAATTGCCAAACGGAAAGATCGGCCTTTTCATCGCGGACGTGGCCGATAAAGGGATGCCCGCCGCTTTGTTCATGGCGCTCACCCGCACCCTGGTCCGTGCGGCTGTGATCGAGATGGATTCGCCTGCCGGTGTGCTGGGACGTGTGAACGACCAACTTTTGCCCGATACCCAGCAAGGCATGTTCGTAACGGCTGTGTATGGCGTGTTGGATGTGGAAAGCGGTGAGTTTACTTATGTGAATGCGGGACACAACCCGCCATTTTGGGTGAATCAGAATGGGAATGTGGAGAAACTCACACGCACAGCGGTTGCGTTGGGTGTGATGGAACAGCCCAATATGGAGGAGCGTACGGTTTGCCTTGGTTTTGGTGATACCTTGCTGCTCTATACAGATGGACTTACCGAAGCATTCTCACCACTGGGTGAGTTGTTTGGCGATGTGCGTTTGATGACGGCGCTGCAGGCCATTCAGGCCAGCACTGCGGATGAAGTCCTTGCCACGGTGGAGGAACACCTGAATGAATTCATCGAGTCCACGCCTTTGGGCGATGATCTGACCATGCTGGCGTTGCGTCGGGTGTAAATTCATCCCTATAGTGGGGGATCGTGTGGTGGGTGTTGAGTTATATATTTGTTATGTAATCAACAAATCTGTAAACTAAAAACACTCAAATCCAACTTAAAATAGCTCATCATGTTTGATGAGCTCCAGACTCGTATTG
>DAOQID010000066.1:0-3213 GCA_035339375.1 Anaerolineales bacterium
TCCTCCACCGAATTCAACTTCACACGCAATACTTTTCTGCCCGCGGCCACCAACGCCTCGTAATCACCCAGCGCCTGAGCGCGGATCAGTGTGCCAAAGGTCATGCCCTGATTGGGAATGTCCATGTCATTTTGGGCATCGTACACCACCTGAATAAAACGTCCCTTGTTGGGGCCGCCCTTGTGGAATTGCCCCGTGGAATGTTGGAAGCGCGGACCAAAGCCAGCCGAAACAGCGCATTTGGTCTTTGCACGAATGGCAACGCGCAAGGCTTGCAACGCATTCTCGGTCTCTTTGTTGCGCGGCAGATAAGCGTTGATCGTAAAGAACTCACCCGCCTGCGCCCCAGCCATGAATTTCTCCAACGCAGATTTTGCATCGGCAACGTCCACCAGATCCGCTTCGGCGAGTTTGCCTGTGGCCTGATAATCTTTGATCTTCGCGATCGTGCGCAATTTGCTATCCTGCACATCGGGCTGATCAAAAGTGTTGATTCCCAAAATGTGGCAGGCCACCGAGATCGCGATCTCCCAGCGGAAGAACTCCGCGCCTGCGTCGTAGAGATTGGCAATTGGCAATTCGACGACGGGGAAACCTGCATTCTTAAGCGCGGCAATGCCATCACTCAATTCACCGTTGTTTCGCAAATATACAAACAGGCGGTCATCACCATATACATCGGGTGAACCCAAAGGCTCCATCGGCACGGGAAGGATTCCCTTTCCATGCTTGCCACTGGACTCGGCAATAACCTGCTCGATCCAACCTGCCAACGCTGAAACAGGCGCATCACTCAGGACCGTGAGCTTGTCTCTGCCTGCGAGAGCAGACTCAGCCAGTAGAGCGCCAAGCGCAAACCCCGCGCTGACGTTCTTGTGTGAGGCATTTTTGATCTTCTCAGCAGAAGCCAGCAACTTTTCGATATCCATGCCGAGCAAAGCCGCAGGCACCAGACCGAAATCGGTCAACGCAGAGAAACGTCCACCCACATTGGGGTCGGCGTTGAATACTTTTCTGAAACCGCGATCCTTGGCGAGTTTTTCAAGCGAGGTGCCCGCATCGGTGGTGACCATGAAGCGCGAGCCATTGCCCTTGCTGAGTTCCCAGAAATAATCGAACGCGGCCAGCAATTCTGCGGTGCCGCCTGATTTGCTGGCGAGAATGTACAACGATTTCTCTGGCGGATAATTCTTCGCTGCCAAAGCCACCTGCTCAGAATCGGTCGAATCGAGAATGGCAAGGGATAATTTCGCATCAACATTCGCCGCAGCCATCAACGAGCTGAGCACTTCAGCCGTCAGTGACGATCCGCCCATGCCGATGACGAGGACACGGTCAATGCCTTCTTCGTGAATCTGTTTTGCGAAGGAGAGATACCCATCCAACCGTGTGCGGGCATCTTCGATGGAATGCAGCCAGCCGAGGCGGATCTTGATCTCTGCCTGACCTTCGGGGTCACTCGCCCAAAGTGTCGGGTCATGTGCCCAGATGCGGGCGGCGACCGAGTGTTCTTCCAGCGTGGTCAAACGTTTGGCCACAGAATCAGCTAAAGGTCCAAGAGAAGAAACGGCGCTCTTCCTCCGATCCTCAATGGCTTGCAAGAGAGTCTTGAAGGCATCGTCAAAAGCCTTGACACCTTCCTCCTCCAATTCCTGCGTAACGGAGCCCATCGAAATCCCTGCGGCTTTGAGTTCGGCAAAAAACAACTGCGCTTCTTCAAGTCCGCGGGTGATGGTGAGGCTGGCCTTGCCGTGATCACGGAAGGCATCCAGCGTGGCGGGCGGCACCGTGTTGACGGTGTCTGGGCCGATGAGGGTATCGACATAAAGCGTGTCGGAGTAAGCGGGGTTTTTCGTGCCTGTGGAAGCCCACAGCGGACGCTGCACACGCGCACGGAAACGGGCTTTGAGGGTGGCGAAACGCGGCGAGGTGAAAACAGACTCAAAAGCATCGTAGGCAAGTTTTGCATTTGCGATCGCAGCGCGTCCGCGCAGGGGTGAACCTTCGGGCAAACGCGGATCAATTTTTGTGTCAACGCGTGAAACGAAGAATGACGCAACCGACGCGACCATTTCAATCGATTCATTTGCGGCGATGCGATCTTCGAGGCCAGCCAGATAGGCATCCATCACAGCGGCATAGCGATCAAGAGAGAAGATCAATGTGACGTTGACATTGATCCCTGCCGCAATCGTGCTGCGGATGGCGGGAATGCCCGCCTTGGTGGCAGGGATTTTTACCATCAGGTTCGGGCGGTTGACACGTTCCCACAATTCCTTGGCTTGTTTCTGTGTGCCTTCGGTGTCGTTCGCCAAAAACGGGCTGACTTCGAGACTCACGTACCCATCACCGCCGCGCGTTTCATCGTACAACGGGCGGAAGAGATCACAGGCTTCCTGAATATCTTCAATGGCGACCTGCCAGAAGATCTTCTCTGCATCCCAACCTGCCCAGGCAAGCGGGATTAACGCGGCGTCGTAATCGGTTGTTTTGGCGATGGCGTTCTGAAAAATAGTCGGATTCGAGGTCACGCCGCGGATATCACCGCGCTCGATCATCGCCTTGAGTTCGCCGTTTTCGAGAAGTTTTCTCTGAATGTTGTCGTACCAAAGGGATTGACCGAGGGATGTAAGTTTTGGGATTGGGTTCATTTTAGGGTTCCAGTTTTGAAAGTTAGAAAGTTTGAACGTTAGAACGTTTTAACGTTGAGATCAGGTTTCGTATTCGGGAGATTCGTCTTTAACGCGGTAAGTGTTCGGTTGGGCTTCAAGGTATGAAATAAATCGCGAGAGCTGGCGGGATGATTTTTCTGCAATGTCAAAAAGCTGTGCAAATTGTTCGTCGCTCAAATATTTCACATCATTTGCCACATACAACTGAGCGCGGACTTCACCTGCGGAGGCTTTGGCAACACCCAAATAACGGATAAATGCGGGTTGCGTTTTGCTTTCGAAGCCTTCGGCAATATTGCTCATGATCGAAACACATGCCCGACGAATCTGATCTTTCAATCCGAAGTCTTTAGCAAATTTTCCTTCTTCTGTAATCGAGTATACAAGCCGCGTCAATTCCCGCGCCGTTTGCCATGCTTCGATTTCTTCAAAGCGTCTGATCGTTGGCATGTCACCTCTTGGAACGTTTCAACGTTAGAACGTTCTAACCTTCCAACTCTTTGATCTTATTCACACGTTTCGCAAATCGTTCGCCGCCTTT
>DAOQID010000066.1:3313-23145 GCA_035339375.1 Anaerolineales bacterium
AACCTTCCAACTCTTTGATCTTATTCACACGTTTCGCAAATCGTTCGCCGCCTTTTTCGTCACCGAGATATTTCGCGCCTAAAAATGCGGGCACGATGACTTTTACCAACTCTGGGCCGATCACACGCCCGCCGAGGCACAGAACGTTCATCGCATCATGCTGAACACCCTGCGCCGCAGAATAGGTATCGTGACAGATCGAGGCGTAGATGCCTTTCATCTTATTGGCCGCAATCGCTGCGCCGATGCCTGAGCCGCAGATCACCACACCGCGTTCGGCTTCGCCGCTTTGAATTTTTTCGCCAACCTTTTTTGTGAAATCAGGGAAATCCACTGCATCCACGCTATAAGTGCCGACATCGATCACTTCGTGCCCGGCAGCCTTCACTGCTTCGATCACAACTTCTTTCAGCGGAAATCCGCCGTGGTCACAACCAACTGCTACTTTCATAAAATTTTCCGTAGCACCGACTTAAGTCGGTACTACAACTCCTTTGCCTTCGCAACAACATTTTCAACAGTAAAACCAAGCTTCTCGAAGATGACCTTCGCCGGAGCAGATGCGCCGTATCGGTCAATGCTGATGACGGACTTCGCGTATCGTTCCCAGCCGAGGCCTGATCCTGCTTCGACAGCGAGTCTCTTCTGGATGGCATTCGGCAGCACCGACTCGCGATACGCCTCATCCTGTTTCTCGAACAGTTCCCAACTTGGGAAGGAAACCACGCGCACACCTTTGCCCTCATCCGCAAGTTTTTGAGCAGCCTCAAGGACCAAACCAACCTCGGAGCCTGAAGCCATCAGAATCATTTCTGGATTTCCAAAATCCTTCAAAACGTAAGCACCTTTTTCAACCTGTGCAGAGGTTTCCAAAGTCGGGACATTTTGTCGGGTCAACGCAAGGACGGTTGGGCCGTTGCGCCTTTCAATGGCAACCTTCCAGGCGGCGACAGTCTCATTTGCATCTGCAGGGCGAATGACCACAAGATTCGGGATCAAGCGCAGCGAGGTCAGGTGCTCAATGGGTTGATGTGTTGGACCATCCTCACCAAGACCGACACTATCATGGGTGAAAATAAAAATGGACGGAATATGCGAAAGCGCCGCCAAACGAACGGATGGACGCACATAATCGGCAAATACAAGGAAGGTGCCTCCATAGGGAATCACGCCGCCAAAGACCGCCATGCCGTTCAACGCCGCACCCATCGCATGTTCGCGCACGCCAAAATGGAAGTTGCGCCCCTGATACGAATCTTTCTGGAAGGCAGGGCTTCCGTCAATTTTGGTGTTGTTTGAGGGGGCTAAATCTGCAGAGCCGCCAATGAGTTCGGGCAGTTTCGCCGCAATGGCGTTGATGGTCTTGCCAGAGGCCGCACGGGTGGCCATGCCTTTGGCATCAGCAGGGAAACTCGGCAGGGCCGATTTCCAATCAGAGGGCAATTCGCCGTTCAAACGGCGCTGCAATTCCGCACCCAGTGCAGGGTGCAGACGGGCATATGCCTCGAAGCGCATCTTCCAGTCATGTTCGAGTTCACGGCCCTTGTCTACGGCTTTGCGATAAAACGCCAGCACATCATCGGGAATGAAGAAACGTGGTTCCTTCGGCCAGCCAAGGTTGTCTTTCGCAGCATTCAATTCATCGTCGCCAAGCGGTTCACCATGCGCTTTGGAAGTTCCCTGCCTGTTTGGCGCGCCAAAGCCAATAGTTGTACGACACATGATCAAGGTCGGGCGAGATTCGGCTTTCGCTTCCTGAATGGCTTTATCAATGGCTTCCACATCGTTGCCATCTTCCACACGCAGAACCTGCCAACCGTACGAGCGGAAACGTACCGCACGATCTTCAGTGAAAGCCAGATCGGTTGAGCCGTCAATGGAAATGTGATTGTCATCGTACAGATAGATCAACCGCCCAAGTGACAAATGCCCCGCAAGCGACGCAGCCTCAGAGGCCACACCTTCCATCAGGTCGCCATCGGTGACGATGGCATAGATGAATGGGTCAATCACATCGTGTCCACGCTGGTTGAAGTTGGCAGCAAGGTGCGAAGCAGCGATTGCCATGCCAACCCCTGTCGCAAATCCCTGCCCGAGCGGTCCCGTGGTCATTTCCACACCGGGGGTCAGGCCGTATTCAGGGTGGCCCGGGGTAAGGCTGCCCCATTGACGGAAGCTTTGCAACTCGGAGAGCGGCAGGTCATACCCCGTCAGATGCAACAAAGAATAAAGGAGCATGGAACCATGCCCACCCGAAAGGATGAAGCGATCACGTCCCGCCCACTTTGGGTTGCGTGGATTGTGCCGCAGGTGGCGGGTCCAAATGGTATACGCCATTGCCGCAGTCCCCATTGGCAGGCCGGGATGACCAGAGTTGGCCTTCTGCACGCCATCGGCAGAGAGGAAACGAAGGGTATTAATTGCACGAGCTTGCAAATCAGCAGTCATGATTAAGTCCTGTAAAAAAGATTTTTCACTATTTTACCAAACGATGATATGCTTTAACTAAATCAAAAAGGAGGTTGCCTGTCATGGTTGATCCAAATTTCTTCAATGAAGTTCCCATTTTCGAATTACTCGATGATGAAGAAAGAAAGGTACTTGCAGATCAGGTTTCTGTCCGCGAGTTCAAAGAGGGGCAGACCGTATTTAAAGCTGGTGACCCCGGCGGGTTGGCTTATCTGGTACAGAAGGGTCTGATACATGTCACGATCAAAGATGCCAATTTCGAGGATGTCACTGTAGATGTGGCAGATAGCGGCGGACTGGTCGGAATGTCGTCACTGCTGGCTGGCGAAAATCACCAAACCACTGCTGTCGCGACCGAAGACACCACCGCCATAGAAATTGACCGAAATGACATTATGACCCTTTTACACGTCAAACCCATGGCCGGGCTGGATATGTTGACCATCGTGGAAAAACAGTTACGCGTGGCCCATGAGTTGATGCGCACCCGCGTTTCCAAAAACCCGAATGAAGAGATCGAGGACCATGAAACTTTTGGCGAAAGAATGGCTGACGCAGTTGCCAGATTTGGCGGTTCATGGGGATTTGTCATCACATTTGCCGTTGTTTTAATTGTGTACACTGGCATAAATTCTGTACTTAAACAGCCCTGGGATCCGTATCCGTTTATTCTGCTTAATCTATTCCTTTCCATGCTGGCGGCAATTCAGGCACCGGTCATTATGATGAGCCAAAACCGTCAGGATGCGAAAGACCGTTTGAGGAGCGAGCTCGATTATCGTGTTAACCTCAAAGCCGAACTGGAAATTGAAGAACTTTTACACCGTGTTGGAAAGATCGAAGAAATTCTCGTTGAACATAAAAACGAAGATGAATAAACAGTAAACACAATCCACACCTCAGAAAGATCCAAATAAAGGAGGCCCCATGAAACAGGAAAACAGCCTTCCGCAAGAGCAGATATGGAACATCTATAACTGCCACATCCACACATTCACGCAAAAGAATACGCCCGGGCAATTCTACAAACTGTTACTAACCGACTCACACAGCGGAAAGATGAGCCCGCTCAAGGTTGTATTTGTTCTGTTGTTGCCATTCCTGTTGATCGCTTTCTCGCCGCTGATCCTGTTCATGGTTATTCTGGATTACATCAGAGACGGAGCGGAAAGAAATTCCGCAGATCAAAACGGCAGAATGCAGAAGGTGAAGAAAAAGGCGATCAACCGCCTTGCAGCTTTGCTGGCGGCCATCAACCCAGCCTCTGATGACCTGCTGGAGCGGTATGCGCGTTTCCTCAACACCTCAGCATCTGACTCACAGGAAACCATTTTCAAGCAAATCAAACACCAATACCCCGAAAATGCAAAGTTTGTCATCCTTCCCATGGATATGGAGTTCATGAACCTGGGGGCAATGAAACAGTCAATTGAAGACCAACACGCCGACTTGCTGAAACTTGCCGCAGCTTCAGAGGGAAGTATTATTCCATTTTATGCCGTTGACCCGCGCCATGAAGATATCGTGGAACGGGTCAAAGCCAATCTTGCAAAAGACAAATTCCGCGGCATCAAGATCTACCCCAACCTCGGATACAAACCGAATCATGAACGCCTCATGGATGTGTACAAAATCTGCGGCGATACCTACCCGGTCATTTCGCATTGCTCTCCCAGCGGAATCTGGCAATACGGGCTTTCAGAATCTGACCGAATCAACTTTGGGCATCCTGAAAACTACATCCCTGTTTTGAAGGAAAATAAAAAACTGCGGTTGTGCCTTGCTCACTTTGGTGGCGCAGAGGAGTGGGTAAAACACCTAAAAGGACAGACGCCATCCACCGGAGACGGGCGCGCCTGGGTACGGGTCATTTCTGATATGCTTACCAGCGGAAATTACCCAAACCTCTACACCGATATTTCCTACACCATCTTCATGCCCAAGGTGAACGGGCTTTACATTGACCTCGTGGATTATCTCAAGGTCCTGCTTTCGAACAAACAAATTCGGGAGCATGTACTCTTCGGCAGCGATTACTACATGGTGGAGCAGGAACGCATCTCGGAAAAGGAAGCGTCCATTTTACTGAGGAGCAGGCTCGGTGAAGATCTGTACAGACAGATCGCCTATACCAACCCAAGAAAATTTTTGGGAATTAAATAGTTTTTGACCGCAAACAAAACAGAGCTACAGAATGTATCTGTAGCTCTGCTGTTTAAGCTCAAGTTTTTTTGCAAAACCTAATATTTTTCCTTCAATTCTTTTTCAGGCAGAACGATCAGCCCTTCTTTTTCATCGCCGATCGTTGAAATCCGCTCGGGCTTGTTCACAGCCAGCCATGCTGTAAAGGCCGCAACCAGGGCATCAAGCTGTTCTGGCAGGTACAACAACTCCATCGGCCAGATCCCTTTGATGAGTTTGTAGCGGGTGATCTCCTCAAAAAAGTCCATCGGGTCTTTGACATACACCCCATTTTCGTACAATATCAACTGCCGCTGCAGGCGGCCTTCCAAGGACGGTTTGGCAAGCGGAATCTGCCCTGCCAGCACACAATAACAGGCATGTGGATGTGTTTCCAAAATTTGGAATTGCGCTTCTTTTTCAGGGAACTTTTTGAACCCAGCCTTCCCCAACTTACGATACAACTCAAAACCCGATTGCATCCACGCAGGACAAAGCGCCGCGCTTGCAGCCGTACCCGTAACAACAATTCCATGCTCCCGTAACTGGTATTCCGCCAGGCGAATATCAGCACCGCGGACCTGATGCGGCGTCAGCATCTCTTTTTTCATTCTGGCACGCACCAACCCGCGATTGACCCCAGCAGGGGCATTAACCGCCACAGTTGCTGATTTCTGCCCAGCAAGGAATGTGGTCACATCTTCCAGTTCACCATCGGCAAGCGCAACCAGACGTAAATCCTTGTCCAATGCGGCATAGGTGAAAGATTTACGTCCCGAAGTAGGGTCAACGCCAACGAAAACAGAGTCAGTGAATAGCATGGGTAAGTTATAAAAGAATCAAGTAGACAGATTAACCGACTGGTCTATTTTACACCCCAATTCATGTATACTCAGACATCATGCAAAAAACTCAACGCATCATTCTTTACGTCCTCCTGCTCATCGCAGGCGCAGCATGGACTTCGCTCAGCACAGATAAGGCAGGCACATCCACATCAGGGAACATCCCCGCTCCACAGGCGGGTTTTTCCGCACCCGATTTCTCATTAAAACCCCCCACAGGCGAGTCTTACACCCTCTCTGAATTGCGCGGACAAGCCGTACTCGTCAATCTCTGGGCTACCTGGTGTCCGCCCTGCCGTGCTGAAATGCCCACCATCGAAGCCATGTATCAGGAATACAAAGATCAGGGCTTCATTGTCCTCGCGGTAGATATGACCTACCAGGACGACCCCTTCGAAGTGGTTCCATTCACGCAGGAACACAACCTCACCTTCCCCATCCTGCTTGAAGAGACGGGTGATGTCGCAGCCGCGTATCAACTGCGTTCCCTGCCATCTTCCTACTTCATCAACCGTGAAGGCATCATCTCAGAGGTCGTCATCGGCGGCCCCATGTCTGAAGCCCTGCTGCGCACCCGTATCGAACAGATTCTAAAATAACATGATCGAACTCTTCCGCAATCTATTTTCCCCGCCCCGCCACATGATCCTGCTGGTTGCCGCCGCATGGTTCGGCTTATCCTTCGCCGAAAAGCGCGCCGAGCGCCACGGCATCCAAAAAGACGACCTCAATAATGTCATCTTCTATGGCTTGCTGGCTTTCGTCATCGGTGGTCGGGTTTCGTTCATCCTGCAAAACCTGCCCACATTTCTAAAAAGCCCCAGCGGCATTGTCTCCATCAACCCCGATATCTTCGACGCTTTCGGCGGATTGGCGGCCGCAGTCATTGCGGCGACCATCTTCGGTCAACGGCGCGGACTTTTACTCTGGCCCACCCTCGATGCATTGACCCCATTCTTTGCAACCCTCGCCGTCGGAATGGGCCTTTCGCATCTCGCAGCAGGTACGGCTTTTGGAAAGGCAACCGATGTGCCTTGGAGCATCGAATTATGGAGCGCCAACCGCCACCCGACTCAAATCTACGAGACGCTCGCTTCGCTCTTAATCTTCGGCCTGATCTGGCGTCAAAAACATGACCAGCGCCCAGGCATTCATTTCCTCACTTTTGCCGCGCTGATCTCTGCCTCGCAGCTTTTTTTACAGGCATTTCGCGGCGATAGCACGCTTATCTTCAACGGGGTGCGGCAGGAGCAGGTCGTTGCATGGCTGGCGCTTGCGGTCTGCTTTATGTTGCTCGAAGCAAGGTTCAAATCTTCGCCAAAGGCCGAAACTGATTCGGCGGCGGTCCATGCCGAATGACAGAAGCAGGCTGAGGTTAAGTCTGATTCGGGTTTTCATCCCCTATATGAAAATAAAAAAATGCGGAAACCGATTTCCGCATTTTTTGTTGTTGAGGCCGCGTTTTTTCTAAAGCTGTAAGGGTGCCGAGCCGCGTGAGATGTTTGCAAGAAATTCCTGGCGTGTGGCGAGGTTGGCGCGAAATGCACCATGCATGGCAGAGGTGGTCATGCGGGCGTCGTGTTTTTTTACGCCGCGCATCATGGAGCACAGGTGCATGGCCTCCACGACGACGGCCACGCCCTGTGGCTTGAGCAGGTCGCGCAAAAAATCTGCGATCTGACGTGTCATGCGTTCCTGCACTTGCAGGCGGCGTGAGTACATTTCAACAATGCGGGGGATCTTTGAAAGACCAAGCACTTTGCCATCGGGAATATAGGCAACATGCACACGGCCCATGAAAGGCAGCATGTGATGCTCGCACAGGCTGTAAAACTCAATATCGCGCACCAGCACCATTTCGTCGTATTTCACATTGAACAATGCGCCGTTGATGATGGCAACCGGGTCCATTTTGTAGCCGCCAAGCAGTTCGTGATACATGCGCGCCACGCGGCGCGGGGTGAATTGCAGACCTTCGCGCTGCGGGTCTTCGCCCACAGCATTCAAAATCTGAGTCACGGCGGTTTCTATTGCGGCATTGTCAATGGCCGATCCTTCAACATCGCTCTCGTTCACATCATCAAATTCCATTTTCACTCCGACCATCGTTTTTTCAAGCCGATGGTTGATAAATTAAAACTGGCCTGGCAGCATAGCCGCCAAGCCAGTTATTGGTAAACCGATTAGCCGAGCTCTGGCTCGATCAATCCATAACTCCCGTTTCGACGGCGGTATAAAACGTTGATCTTGCTGGTTTCAGCATTATAAAAGATAAAGAAGTTATCGTGTCCAAGGTTGCGCATTTGGACGACAGCCTCCTCTTCGTTCATCGGATACAACACGAATTTCTTTTTGCGGGCTACAAGCGGAGAGAGTTCACCCGTCTCATCGTCAATGATGGGTTCGGCGGCCTCTGCAGCAGAGCGTCCATCTCCACGGCCATGCTGGTGTTTCCCTTTGTAGCGTTCGATCTGGGTCTGCATATTATCAATGGCGCGGTCAAATGCAGCCAGGGCTTCGTCGGCACGTTCTTCCGTGCGAAGGGTGAATCCCTTTCCATATACGGTAATCTGAGCCACATTACGGTCGGTGGCATTGCGCGCAGCCTGGTGATGAGCAAGCTCTACACGGGCCGAGTCAATGGTGGGCAGGTAACGGTCAAGATTACCCGCTTTCTTGTTGACATACTCTTCTATTTTTTCGGTCAAACGGATGTTGCGTGTCTGTACTTCCACTTTGTTGGACATACGTCCTCCTTATAGGGATGAAAAGTTACGAACACAAAACGCTCATGCATGCCTCAGACCGTGATGAGGCAGGGCACGAGCGACTGTTAACGCAAATACATTTCTGGCTCCAGAGCGGAATAACGCTTCGGCACTGGACGAGAGGGTTGATCCTGTTGTAGAGACATCATCCATCACAATGACATTTTTTCCTTTTACCCCCGTCCCTGCTTGAAACGCTTCGTGAACATTTACACGCCGTTCTTCCTTGGTCAACCCCACCTGTGAGCGTGTCTCTTTACGACGGCTCAGGGTCTGTGGCGCAAATTCCATTCGAAGCGACAATGCCAGCGGTTTTGCGATCATTGCAACCTGATTATATCCCCGTTCGCGATATCGCTGTTTTCCCAATGGAATGGGAACGATCATATCGGCCTGCCAATTCAAGGTGCGCACAAAATCAGACATATGTGCGGCAAGTGCATCCCCCAGGGCCAGGTCGCGTCGGTATTTCAGTTTATGCAGCGCATTGCGCATCGGGTCTTCGAATATGGTCCATGCACGCAGGGAATGAAAATGCGGCCTGTCCGCAAGGCAGGTGTCACAGACGCCTGCGCTTTCCCGGGGAAGGCCGCATACTTCACACAGATTTCCATTCAGGACCTGCACCCGCTGTTGACATTCCGCACACCAACGGGAGCCAGTTTTCCCACATCCGCCACATTGCGGGGGATACAGGAGGTCCAAACCAGCCCATAATGACCTGTAAAGATTATATGCCAATGATCTATTAGACAAACTGCGCCTCCATTTTTTGCTTGTGCAGGTTTGCAAAACAAGCAAAAGAAAGGCTGGAAGTTTTTTTACTGACCTAAAAATGGCCCAAAAGCGCCTGCGATCTGGAAGGCGGCGGGAGCCATCAAAATAATCATGATGGAGGGAAAAGTCAACAAGGCCATCGGAATGATCATTTTTACTGGAGCCTTGTGTGCCAATTCTTCTGCGAACTGACGGCGTTTGACGCGCAGCTGGTCCGATTGAATACGCAGCACCTTCGCAAGACTCACACCGAGGATCTGGCTTTGAATCACGGCGGCGACAAAACTGGTCAACTCAGGCAGGCCAAGGCGGTCTGCCATATCACGCAATGCCTCGCGCTGGGTCTTTCCAAGCTGAACCTCTCGAATACAACGTCCAAACATCAGCGAGAGTTCGTTCTCCCATTTTTCAGCCACTTTGGACATGGCTGCATCAAAACCCAGACCTGCTTCCACGCAAATGGTTAACAGATCAAGCGCGTCCGGCAATGCCTTGCGCACCTCCGCCTGACGGCTATTGATGCGGCTCTGCAACCACAACTGCGGGAAGAAGAAACCAATAACAGTAAAGAACCCAACCACCAAAATGATTCTACCAACCGGCCAGGTTTGAGAGGCCAAAGCGATCAGCAACAGACCACCGCCAAAGATACCAGCCCCAAAAAAGCGGGTCGCCAGGAACGTCGCAGCATCAATACGACCAGGGTTACCAGCCAGCTCCAGTTTAAGAGTGGTCTCCTGCAAAAGCTTTTGCGGTGTGAAGCGGGATGAAACTTCACCCACCTTTTCGATCATTGGCACAATCACCCTTTGAATAAAGGGTTGTTGTAACTCGATATCTTCAAGGGATACCGTCTCACCGCGCTGGGTTGCCTCTGCCAAACGGGACAATATGGGGTCAGATTCGTCCCCACCTCCCTGACGGGCACGCATCCCAACTACGATGAGTGCAATCACTCCACCTACCACAACGATCCCCAGAATGATCCCAACAATAGTACCCATAGTTACACCTCGATATCAGCGATCTTCATCATGATAAAGTAACCAGTGAAAATCAAACCAAGCACCACACAAATAATGGCTGCCGTAATAATAGGTCCACCTGCCGTAACAGCCAGAATATACTCAGGGTTAAGGAACCAAAGGATTAATACAAGGAAAAACGGAATAAGAGAGAGAACAGATCCTGAAGTACGCACCTGTGCAGTAAGCACCCTGACCTCGCCCTTGATGCGGACACGTTCACGGATGGTGAATGAGATGGTATCCAAAATTTCAGAAAGATTACCACCTACTTCACGCTGCACATTAATGGCCGTTACAACAAAGTCCAGGTCATCGCTTGGAATGCGGCGCAAAAGGTTATCCAATGCAGTTTCCATGGGAATACCGATTTGCATTTCCTGCACTACGCGACGGAATTCGTCGTTAATTGGCGATGGAAGTTCCTTACTCACTGCTTCCATGGCTTGCATTGTGGAATACCCAGCCCGCAGACCATTTACCATCAAGTTGAGCATGTCTGAAAGTTGGTCGTTAAACTTCTGCAACCGCTGCTTCTGTTGACGCCTTACATAGATTCCCGGGGCAAAGGCACCAGCCACAGCACCGATGACAGCAGACGCCCAATGTTGATTCCCCAAAAACCAGATGACAAGCCCGCCCAGCAAGATGCTAACAATGATCAAAATAAAGTACTCACCCGCCTTAAACTTCAGATCCGCACGGGCAAGGTCTCTGGCGATACGGTCACCAAAGGATGTTTTTTCCACCCTTTTCGAGACCCACTCTGTCAAAACAGAGTTTTGAGCCGCACTTTCAATATCCTGTTTGTCATCATCCAGGTACTGAGCAAGACGCTGCTCGACCACTGCGCGTTCGCTGTTTGAAGAAACAACAACGCCAATGATCAACAGAATGATCAAGACAACACCGCCAATGATAATTATGTTAAGCATAGGTTTTTAATAACCCGTCAGATTTTTAATATCTTCTTCTTTCACCGATACCAAAAATGGATGGGGGCAAATGAATGCCAGCAGCCTCAATCTTATCCATAAATTTGGGACGTAACCCGGTGGGACGGGTTCGGCCGATGATCCTGCCGTTTTCCATGCCAGTTTGTTCAAAAGTGAAGATATCTGTCATGGTAATAACATCGCCTTCCATACCACTTACTTCAGTAATGGCGATTACTTTACGGCTACCGTCACGCATACGAGCCTGTTGACAGATGACATCCACCGCACCTGCGATTTGTTCACGAATCGCACGAACGGGCAGATCCATACCAGCCATGAGACACATCGTTTCGATACGAGCGATCGCATCACGCGGCGAGTTTGCATGGGCAGTAGTCATGGAACCATCGTGACCCGTATTCATGGCCTGCAACATGTCCAGGGTTTCTCCACCACGGCACTCACCAACGATAATTCTTTCAGGGCGCATACGCAGGGCATTGATCACCAGGTCGCGAATGGTAATTTCACCGCGGCCTTCAATGTTTGGCGGGCGGGATTCCAAGGTTACAACATGTTCCTGGCGAAGCTGCAATTCAGCAGCGTTTTCAATGGTCAGAATACGCTCATCTCCTGGAATAAAGCTGGAGAGAACGTTTAACAAAGTTGTCTTTCCAGAACCTGTACCGCCAGAAATAACAATGTTCAATCGTGCTTCCACACAAGCCTTCAAAAATTGCACTGCCTCATGTGAAATGGAACCAAACTGAACCATCTGCTCAATTGAGATCGGATTCTTTGAGAATTTACGGATGGTCAACACCGGACCAATCAGGGAAATCGGAGGGATGACTGCATTTACACGAGAACCGTCCTGCAAACGAGCATCTACATATGGGCTCGATTCATCGATACGGCGTCCCAACGGGGCCACGATACGATCAATGATACGCATCACGTGCTCGTTGCTTTCAAAGGTCACCGGAACGCGATGGAGTTTACCCTTACGTTCAATATAGATATTTTTGGGGCCGTTCACCATGATTTCTGTGATGGTGTCGTCCTCAAGCAGGGCCTGTAAAGGACCCAGACCAAGGATTTCTGCTGCAATCTGCTCAAACAAACGCGCGCGTTCAGGTCTCGAAAGAACGATATTCTCTTCAGTAAGAATCTGCTCGAACAGTCCCTGAATGGTACGCTTAACATCGTCCGTCCTGGATACATCCATGGACGGGTCGATCTCAGCGAGTAATTTGTTTTGAACTCGGGTCTTTAAATCAAAATAAGATCCAGCTTGAGGGGAAGTGATCGGAGCGCTGACACGCCTTGCCTGTAATGAAGACAGGCGGGAGGTATCTCCTCCACCGCCAGAACCTTCTCCACCCTGCCCTGAACCTGGCTGCTTTGCCGGAGGTGTCGGCGAGGGAGTCCCACTCGTATTACCATTTCCCTGTTGCTGTCCACCCCCCTGCTGCCCCTGTTCAATACGTCGAAGCAACGACATAGTAACTCTCCTTACCGTCTATCAGACATATCATTTTCAGATTCTAAAGTTGTCAAACGACTTCGGACCGCCTCTGCAAGGGAGAATATACCCCTTCCAATGGGCTGGGATTTGTTATCGAGCATAAATGGCACTCCACGATTAACAGCAGTAATCGCGATCTTTTCATCCAAAGGTATTGTAACAGATACTTCGTGCTTAAGATTCTCACTCACTCGTTCAGGAGTGATTGAAATGCGTTTATCGTAACGATTCATTGTAAAAATGACACGATTCTTGTTAATACCCATGGTCTGCAGAAGGTCAAGGAATAATCTGGCGTTCTTGATCGCTGGAATCTCCTGCGTAGTCACCAACACGATGACATCACTTACATCAAAAATAGACAGGACCACATCCGACAAAATGTGCGATGTATCTACAACCACGTATGCATACATCCGCTGTAAATACTGGATAACCTTGGTAAATTGCTCAGCCGATATCTTTTCAGCATATTCGGGGCGTTGTGGGGCGGTCAAAATCCGCACCCCGGAAGCTCCATGATTGATCAGGATATCATCCACGACCTCGGGTTCCAATTCATCAACCCGTGGGGCGAGTTCAATGATCGCATTCTTGCCAGGTTCATTCACAAAAATGGCTACATCGCCAAACTGCAGATTTGCGTCTACAAGAGATGTGCGAGTATCTTCATTGTTTAACGCAATCGCCAGGTTTACCGCCAGAGTGGTGCATCCTGTTCCACCTTTAGGACTATATAAGGTTATGATCTTACCCTTATGCACCGGGGCAAAATTCATTGCAGCCCCGCCAGAGCCAGCCACAGCCGCTCCTACAAAACTCTGCTGGGCGCTCTTTGCCCGCTCCGTATGTGCCATTTCCCCTGCACGGCGAATAGCGGAAATTAATTCATCGCCCAAAGGCGGCTTGTTTAGAAAATCCCGTGCGCCAGCCAACATGGCACGTCGCATATAACTTTGGTCATTCTGCACAGACAGAATCACCACTTGCACATGGGGTGATTTCTTACGCACCTGTTCAGTTGCAGTAATGCCGTCAATATCCGGCATGTTGATATCCATTAATACAACATCTGGATCAAGCTCCTGAGCAAGTTGAATACCTTCTTTTCCAGATCGCGCCACACCAACAACATCAACGTCTGACTCAAACTGCAACAGTTTGCGAATATTCTCTCGCGTCTCTGCAATATCATCTACAATGAGGATGCGAATTTTATCTGCGGCCATGTTTATGCTTCCATTCATTTCGAAAGTTCAAGTCTAATCTCACTAATTCTATATTTTTCTACCTTTTTGTGCCGCCGGGCCTAAAACAACAACGGGATACAAATATGATCTCCAGTAAAAAAAAACTGTAACTACTGGGGCGGAGCTGCTGTTTGAGAACAAATTGCCGAAGTACCAAGACTGAGATTACAAAAACTTACAGTATATGGCTCAAGAGAGTAGGGCAATTTCGCAGGAACTGGGATATTGTATTGGCTCAGAAGGAATTGCAAAGTTGAAGCTTCGGTTGCCTGACGCAATTGATCGGTCGGGTTTCTCAAAGTCAAGGTCAATTCTGCATCTGTGTGGATCAAATAGGAAAGAGTCACAGAATCCTGAGGGAGTACGATCAATGTGACAACATCGGGTGGAACTGGCGCAGCTTGCTGAGTCTCCGGGTCTGTTGCGACAGGTGCGGGCGCAGAAAGACTCGCAGCCGGGTCGGACGGGAAATCACCAACTTTCATCACTACAACATCCTGCAACAACATCTGACACACCATACGCGGACGTTGACGTTCCGACGGCATCAAGTAATAGGGCTGTTGAATCGATGGGTCGAGTTCAAGGCGACCCTGACTGGAGCCGCTGGCAGAAACACCAAGTGAAAGTACAGGCAATCCTTCAGGCGTAAAACCGGTACCAGTTAATTGACCGGTCTGATTCGGTAAAGCAGATTGGAAAGATGGGTCAATATCTACAAACAAGAAACAGGCATTGACATTAACATGGGCTCCATTGTTAACACCATAACTGGCTAAAGACAATCTATCTGCAGGGATGGAGATCGCTGTCATTCCGGTGGGGATCAAAGCCGCCCATTGAGGGCCAGAAATCGGAACAGCCGAGGTTGCGTCACTCACCATGGCCTGGGTAATAATGACACCTTGATCCAGTGGATACTTGGCAACTTTGCCGATAAGCTGTGACTGCATTTCCACGGTATACATCACCGAGACCAGATTCTCAGGTGCAATTTTGATCGTAGTAAGCAACTCAGGCGTGATTTCACTACCCTGTGCAATTGGCTGACCAGCCATATATACATCAACGGTTGTTACTGGCTGTGTGGGTGTAGCCGCTGGCCTCAGAAACTGAAAGTATGCCGCCACTGCCACCGCCAAACCGATAATTAGTATTAGTACTACAAAAATCAGGGTTCTTCCGCGACGCATAGGACTCTCCTCTTTTCACATTCTTTGATAGAGCATTTTATAACATATTCATTATACAAGAAAAATGCCAAAAACATAATTTCGTGCCTTTTCGAGCCAGTTTTACGGCAGGAAGAACGTTCTCTTCGATACAAGCCATGGCAGATCAGTCAAAATGAACATCCCCTAAAGAAAATATTCCGTATTATATGTTTGTCCCACCATACAAAACAAGTACCACGCATCCCAATTGCCTAACAATATTGTAGGCGATTGGGATGCGTTCTTTTCAAGTTACACCTTTGCCGGAACGGAAAATGCAATCCTTGTACCAGAACCGGCCGCACTATCAACCTCGAAGCTACCACCTAACATTTCCGCCCGCTCCCGGATTAGTTTCAGACCAAGGTTGCTGGATTCCTTCAGGATTTCAGGTGAAAAACCCTTGCCATTGTCTTCCACACTGACACGGATTGTGTCGTTCCCAAGGTCAATTTGAACCTTGATCAAAGTAGCCTGGCTGTGACGGGAAGCATTGCCAAGCAATTCCTGCACCGCGCGGAAAATCATGACCTCCAAATAAGGTTCCAAACGGCGTTCTGTGCCAGTGACAGTCACACTCACATCAAGACTGGCCTGCTCTTTAAATGCATCGGCATATTTTCGCAGGGTCGGCACCAAACCAAGGTCATCAAGCATCATTGGGCGCAATTCAAAAATAAAGCTGCGCACCCTTTGGAAGGTGCCCATGGCTGAGGTTTTCAAATTACCCAATTCATCCTTGGCCTGTGCAGGGTCAACATCCAGCAAACGCATGGCAATTTCAGTTTGTAAAATAAAATTTGACAAGGCTTGGGCGGGACCATCATGCATTTGACGTGAAAGGCGCTGACGTTCAGCCTCCTGCGCATTGACGATCATTTCTATACCTGCCATCTGGCTTTTGCCACCTGCGGCAGGAGTCGCCCCGGCGGCATCTCCGCCTGAAGCTGCCCCGGAAACGATATTCTCCAAAACGGTTTTATATTTCTCAAGATGGCTTTTATCGTTTTGCAGTTTTTCCAATTGTCCCCGCATTACAAAAAGCCGCTGCTGAACATCCAAAGCCGAATCGTATGACATTTTCAGATCATCAACAGTTGTCCCCTGTTTCTGCAACTGCTGAAGATGCGAAGTGATCGCCGTATTTCGCTGGGTGATCTTGCCAAGTTCGCCCTGACTCTGTTCGATCATCAAGGTCACTTCGCGAAGAGCACGCTGTGTTTCATCCAATTCGCTCTGAAAATCCATAGGCTCGGTACTGGTCATTTATTACTCCTGGGGGTGAATATTGGTATCCTTCAAGGTTACCCACCCACGCTTCAAGGCATACACAACCGCCTGGGTACGATCTTCAACACCAAACTTGCGCAAAATGGCAGTGACATGATTCTTAACCGTTTGGTGGCTGATCCCCAACAGAGTGGCAATTTCTTTGTTGCTCATGCCACGAACAACACAAGCAAGGACTTCCATCTCTCGGTCAGACAATGGATGGAAGGGAGTGCCAGGTTCACTGTATGAACGACGGGCTCCTTCGATCCTGTCCTCCACCCAAAGTTCCAATTCACGACGGGTGAAAACGTTATTTTCAAAAACATATTTTCCTTCAGCCACCTCGCGGATGATGCGCGAAAGGCTCTGAGGCTCAATATCTTTGGAGCAGTACCCATGAGCACCCGCCAGTGCGGCATGGATGGCTTGTTCCACGTCGTCATATCCTGTCATGAGGATAATACGGGTGGGCAGTCTATCCTGAGATGCCTGATGGGTGATTTGCTGACCGTTCATGCCGGGCAGGTTCACATCCATCACAGCGATGGTTGGCTTTTTGGTGCGGATCAACTCCAGCGCTTCATCACCAGCGGCAGACTGGGCAATAATGCGCATATCGGGTTCCAATGACAAGGCATCGACCACTCCCTGCCGAAACAATGGATGATCATCAACGATCAAAAGTGTAATCTGGTTCATCCCTGGCCCATTCTCTCTCTTTTTTTGATTTTGTTGCTTATTCATATTTTAACCCATTAAGGGGTTTTCCACAGATAGACAGCCATATTCTCCTCATCGTACTTAAGGGTGACTACGCTGTTTGTTACAAAAACCTTCTCCAGACTGCCTGTCATGGCTGGATAAAAGCCGGGAAAGGCGATTAAATAGTCGGCACCCTGCTGGTTGAGGTAATTTGCCAGTTTGGGCTCGTCTCGAATGAACGGGATGACCTCGGGCGAAATCAACCCAGCCAGATCGATCAGCGCGTGGGTGTCGAAGAAACCAAGCGCGCCAATATCGTGGGCGGCGATGAGGGCATCGGGTGGAAGATTGGCGGCGACCCATTTTGCGGTTACAACCATTTCACTTTCTATCAAGGCCACATCCTGCGAGTAGGATTGGGCGCCAAGAAAAATAAAAGCAACGGACAGCATGACAAGGCTTGCACGCCAGATGGTTTGACCGATCCAATGATAGCGTTCGAAGAGCCTGCTTTTATCGAAATCGGCAAAGGCCAGCAGACCGAACAGAAAGAAAATGGGCATGGCAGGCATGATGTAACGCCCATGTTGATAGACAGGGAGTCGGGAAATGTACAACCCAAAATATCCTGCACACCAAACCAGCGCGGCAAGGCTCCCCCACATTTTCTGTTTAATGCTTTTGACCAGCCAACCCATAACGCCCGGGATCAACACAAGGCTTGGTCCAACCAGCAATTGCAGAAACATTTGCCCAAGCCGCGAAAAAATGGAAATGGTCTGCCAGGAGGCGTACTCAGCCTGTTTGGCGTAGAAGGTGTTCGGCATGGGAGTGCCGCCAATGGCCAGATTGAAAAGCAAGTATGGAACGAATAATGAACCAAAACCGATCAAACAGCGCAGCAAAGCAATCAAACGCGGACGGGTATCCTGTTCATGGATCAGAACCATGATCAGGACGGGGCCGAGCAGGGTTAAACCATCGGGGCGGACCCAGGCCGATAGACCGGTGAGCAGGCCCAGGGTTAAGTAGCGACGCGTGTTCGTCATCAGCAAAACCAAAACTGTTGTGACGATCAATCCGTGCAACAGGGTTTCCATGCCAGACATTGCCGCCCAGGCAAAATGCCATTCAAAGGCAAAGAAAATTCCGACCCATGGCAGGTGCGGACGGTATGAATCGATTAGGGTACGTACGGCCCACTCACAAACAACGGTTAATGCAAAGAGGGTGAATGCGCCAAGAAGATATGTCCAGATATATGGTGAAAGGCTGAAAAGAAAACCAAGCGCAAGCAAAGCCGACCACAGAGGTGCAGTGGAACCTGCGGAGGGAACCCCGGGGCGAAATGCCCATTCGCCGCGTTGGGCAAGGTTGCGGGCATAGGTTTGGTGAATCCATGAATCGTCCAAGGGGAAGCCGATGCCGTAATTAAAATAACTTGCGAGAAGATAAATGGAAGTAACCACCACCACTGCGGCAGCCAGCATCAACAGATCACGGTTTGAAATCTTATTTAGTTTCGAGTTTGTAAATACGCGCACCATCAACATCACCTAGATACACAAACCGATTGCGGCTGTTGGGATTTTGAAATAAATCCTTGATCGGGTCGAGAGCGGCCTCAGGTTCCAACACCAGATAGTAGGCGTCGAATTGTTTGGCAGCTTCCAAAAGCGCATTCTCGCCGCCGTATGGAATGGAAATTGCCGAGCGGCCTGTCAGCAGGTAATACCCAGGCGCATTGCGTGCCATGACAATATCCTCTTCGCCAACGCCATGCTCAACAAGGAATTGATCTACAGCCTTGTAATCGGCGTCGATTTCGCCCCAGCCGAGTGTGAACACCCGCAGATAGACGACATACACAGTGAGGATCATGGCGATCATGACCAGTGCGCTTCGAAACACGAACCGATTCTGGTCGTTGCCCCAGCCGCGCTTTCTCAGGGACACAAGGATCGACTCAAGCCCCAACGGAGCAAGGGTCCACCATATGGGTTGAAGCGCCGCCCCGGCATGGAAAAATGCCCCGCGCGCACCTGCAAAAGGAAAGAGAAAGGTCATCACCAGGAAAAGAATCAACCAGGCGAGTGCCGCCAGTTTGACGCGATCATCTTTACGATAATAAATGATTCCAGCCACGATGAATGGAAATAATATGATTCCGCCATGCGCAGCGAAACCGCTTTGCAGATTCATGTTCAGAGCCCAGAGGCGGTCGTCGAGAATTTTTTCCCAGCCTTGGGCGAGGAACGATTCTTTTGTTAACAGGGTCGGCGGATAAATAAAGGTCTGGTCGTAGTTTTCGAGCCAGAGTGCGCGGCTGCCACCGGGGGCCATGGGCGTACCGTACAAATTCAGGTTACGGAGATACCACGGCGACATGATGGCGAGAAAGCCAAGCAGAATCAACAAGAGGGATGAGGGATGAGGGATGAAGGATGAAATTTTTCTGGCACGCCATAAGGCGAATAGAAATGTAAGCGGCAGCCAGAGCAGACCATCACTGCGCGAGAAAGCCATCAACCCAGAGAGCAGGCCAAGAAACAGCCAATTGCGCATTCGGTCGGGGTTTTGCATAAGCTGCGTGGCGATGATGAAATACAAGCCGCCAAACAACATGAAAAGACCAAAGTTATCCGTCACGCCGACAAAGGGGGCGTTGTAAACAGAGAAGATGGCCAGCATCCCTGATGCAATGGCCAGTTCGTTTTTTTGAGAAAAAGCGTAAGCCAGCGCAGCGGTCAACGGAGGGACAAGGGCGGCGATCAGGAAAAAGAACAAACGCGCCGAAGCAAAGGTGGTTTGACCGGTCAACCACATGCCCAAAGCAGAGACAATGGAAGCCAGGGGCATCCAA
>DAOQID010000067.1:0-12441 GCA_035339375.1 Anaerolineales bacterium
CCGCACGCCCCATCGAGGGGTTGTATTCGAATCCCGCCCTCTCCGCCAGAAAAACGTATTAAATATAAAGTCTTAAAATGCAAACAATCTCCAACCATGGCAGGAATTTATTTCAAAAAGTTACTCCTGTTTTTACGATATACTCATCAAATCAGGCTACTTGTTTGGTGAGTATATGACAGACAAAAAAACACATCACATCGGAACACTATCACCTGAAATGGCTTTACTTGGCCTGCTATACAAGGAACCCGGTCATGGCTACGACCTGCATCGTAAGGTCAATACAGACCTTGGGCAGGTCTGGCACTTAAGTCAAAGTCAGGCTTACGCCATCTTAAAACGGTTGGAAATGCAAGGCGATATTTCGACCAAAAAAATCTCACAGGGAAAACTCCCCAGCCGTCAGCTATTGCAAATGACTGCACAAGGGCGACAACATTTCTTAAACTGGCTTCATACTGCCAGTGGCGGAAGCACCCGTGTCATCCGCATGGAATTTATTACCCGCTTGTATTTTCTAAAAATGTATCTCCCACAAAAAATTACAAAAGCTTTCGAGCAGCAACGCACTGAAATCAATACACACATTAAACGTCTGGAAGAAAATTTGCACACATTGCCAACCGACCAAATCTATAACCGTATGAGTTTGGAGATGCGTGTAAAGCAATTGGTTCTCACACTGGAATGGCTGGACGAGAATCAGAACAACTTCTAGGTTCCCATGAAATAAACGGGGAATAATTCATAAAACCGATCTCATGTTTCAGTAAAAGTATTTGTATCGTTCGAAGATTCTACGCTATACTCACTCAGTGAGTATAAAACTGTTTTCCCGATTTCGGAGAGTTTGATGAAACAAATATTCGTCCTAACTGTTTCTTTGTCCATCTTGGCTGCGGCCTGTAATACCTCTATCGCACAAATATCTACTCCCACTGCCAGGGAGACAATTCCACAAACTTTGATCGTTTTTGCTGCGGCCTCCTTAACTGAGGCATTTACCGAGATCGGCGCTGCGTTTGATGCCGCTAATCCTGGCGTCAACACAACATTCAACTTTGCAGGCTCGCAAATCCTGCGAACTCAAATCGAAGAAGGTGCACCTGTTGATATATTTGCTTCTGCCAGCAGCAAAGAAATGGAATCCCTTCTCACAAGTAATCTTGTCGATTCAAAGGCGCCACGTTTTTTTCTGACAAATAAATTAGTTGTCATCCTGCCAGAAAACAACCCTGCTGCCCTCGAAAAATTGGAAGACCTCGCAAACCCAGGCATCAAAATTATTTTAGCTACAGAAGAAGTACCTGTCGGTAAGTACGCACGTCTATCCCTCAACTTGATGGATGCTTCATTTGGATCAGGTTTCAAGGACAAAGTTTTGGACAATATCGTTTCCAACGAAGACAATGTCAGGCAGGTGGTATCCAAAGTCCAGCTTGGCGAAGCAGATGCAGGTATTGTCTATGTCTCTGACACCATGGCAACTTCCGAATTGAAATCCATTGAAATTCCCGCTGACTTGAATGTCGTCGCAAAGTATCCCATTGCGCCATTGATTAAATCAGAACATACAGATTTAGCTACAAAATTCATCGAGTATGTATTTTCAGCAGAAGGGCAGGCGATCCTCATCAAGTGGGGATTTACCCCAGTCAAATGAGATTCGGTCCTCATATGAATAAGTTACAAAAATTTATTAATTACGATTTCCGGGATGAAAAACACTCAAAATGGATATTCATCATCCCCAGTGTGGTTTTGCTTGCTTTTTTTGCACTTCCGCTGGCTGCGATCATTCTACGTTCGCTCAATCTGAATTTCTTTGAAAATGCCTTATCGCAACAAGCTTTCAAGGCGCTGCGGCTAAGCCTGCTAACCAGTTCAATCACCACCTTATGTACAGCAGTTTTCGGCACACCCCTCGCCTATATTCTGGCACGTTGGAAATTTACACACAAAACGTGGCTGGAGTTAATTCTTGAACTCCCCATTGTGCTCCCTCCCTCGGTTGCAGGAGTGGCGTTATTGATCACTTTCGGACGAAACGGATTACTCGGTCCGTTTTTTAAGTTTTTTGGGATCAGCCTGCCATTTACAACAACTGCTGTGGTGCTGGCACAATTGTTCGTGGCGGCACCATTATTCCTCCGTTCAGCACGAATCGGTTTTGCACACATTGACCAACAGCTTGAAGAATCTGCGCGAGTGGAAGGAGCAAATCAATGGCAACTATTTTCAGAGGTCACGCTACCATTATCTGCTCGAGCGCTTGCAAGTGGGGCCATCCTGACATGGACACGCGCTCTGGGTGAATTCGGGGCAACAATTCTATTCGCAGGGAATTTGGAGGGTATGACCCAGACCATGCCAATGGCCATCTATCTTGGTTTTGAGCGGAACATCGGTGTAGCATTGGCACTCTCAGTTGTGTTGATCTTTGTATCGGTCATATTGCTCATGCTTACTAAAAGGTTGGAAAAAAACAAGGAATAAAACTTAGCAAAAAATTCATATAAGTTTTGCAATCAGGGCTCCATTGACATTAAAGCAAAAACACCCCGAAACGAATGTTTCGGGGTGTTTTTGTCACTAAACTCAATTTTTTAGGGTGTTGGGGTTGCAAGCGGAGCAGGTGTACCTGCGAAGATTACCAGATCTGAAACCGCTTCAGTGTGTCCGGGAACATCAGCTTTGGCTGTGGTCAGGAAGTCGTAAAGCAATGAGCCTTCCCATTTTCCACCGCCAAGGATGTCAGTGCCTTTGGATTCGGCATCGGCACGGCGCGAGCCAGAGGTAATGCCTGCATAACTGCTCAGGTCAAGCTGGGCGAGAGAGATGGTCACATCTGTCGAATGGCAGGAAACGCAGGAGAGCGACCCTGAAACCCAGAAATTGGATTCCACAAAGAGCGGCATCACTTCCGCAAAAGAAGATTCACAGTTCAAGCCGTTGATATCGGTGAATTGGAAGGCCTCGGTTTCAGAGGAGCCAGCTTCAACCCATGCGCCGATCAAATCCACAGCAGCTACACGGCATTTATCAGAAACGACCACTTTTCCATCACCGGTTTGTGCGGCAGGCATGGTGGCAGGCAGCAGGGTGGGGATCGGGGTTCGTACCACAGGCTGCGCACCGCGGATACAAGTCAACGTGAACCCGCAAGAGTTGACATACACAATGGCAACCCAGGCCAGCACGCCAAGCAGGAACACGGTTACTGCGCCGTAGATATACTTTCTAACATCATCTTTCATATGGGTACCTCCCTACTGCGCCGCGGGCACGGTAAGCGTGCGGATGTAATTGACCAAATCCCAGCGTTCGCGTACCGAGAGATTCTCGCTCAAAGGCGGCATTTGCCCGGAGAATTCAGTATCAGGGAAGAGGGTGTTATTGGGATTGAAGATACCATTGGAAATGGTCAGGAACAGGCTGCCATCGGTCTTGCTCTGGACAAGTTCACTGGTCAAATCAGCGGGTTTCTTCTTCACCAGAAAAGCAGAGATGGTGCCATTGCCCTGCCCAGTGGCTCCATGGCACATCAGGCAGTGAATGGTGTACAGTTCGGCACCACGCGCAATGGAGGTTTCATCAGCAGGAACAGGATTGGATGGGGCGCCCAGATTAGGGATGTAGGCGGCGCCTTCCACCGGAATGGATTGAGCAGGCACCGGCAGCGGGTTTTCCTGCGCGCTGTAGGAGGGTTGGATCTCCATGAAGACGATCCAGTCAATTTTGATCACGTCGTAGGAGAAGACCATCAACGCGCCAACCAGCACGGCAAGGACCGCAAATACGACAACGAGTTGCTTAAAGAGTCTCATAGGTGTTGCGCCTCCGCAGGTTTCACGGATTCAGCGCCCATTTTGTTTAAGGCGTCCGTAATTTTCTTTTCATCAGCATGTGGACATTCCACCAAAATGGCGATCTTGCCGTCGCTGATCTCGGGCACGTATTTCATCGGGCGGTAGTTGGGGAAGAAACTATCGAGAAATACGCCGAGGAAAGTTGAAAGCAACATACCCAGCATGGTCAACTCAAAGAGCACCACCACAGACGGGGGGCCAGGGACGAATGCTTGTGTGCTGACTTGAATGGGGTATGGGTAAATGTAGGGCGAGATGAAAGCCAAAAAGAAGCCTCCAGAAAAGCCCAAAATGGCACCGCCCATGGCAATGCGCGGCACGTTTGTCCACTGGTGAGGACGGCCAAGCATGGCTTCAGTAACGGGCACACCAGAGATGACGTTCATGCAATCATCGTGAACGCCCAAGGTGCGAAGCTGCTCAATGGCATTGGCAGCAGGTTCGAGGTCGGGGAAGACCGCAAGCAGGTCGACAATTTTCGATTCAGACATGTCGTCCTCCTATTCCAATTCGCTGACCGCAACCACGGTCTCGCGTCCAAATTTCTTGAGTTCGTGTGCCATCTGACCTTCCTGCACTTCCCAAACCGGGATAAGCGGAATCAACTTGGACGCCGCCATGTAAAGCAGGATGAACAAAGCCACTGTGCCGATCCCCATGGGGACTTCAATGCCCGGGGTGTACATGCGCCAGGTGAAGGGCATACGGTTGATGGTTACCGAGATCGGAACGATGATGTAGCGTTCAAACCACATACCGACATTGATGACCAACCCAACGATGGTGATGGCCCATGGTGTGGCGCGCCACTTTGCGTTCCACAAAATAGCCCAGGGAACAACAATGTTACAGAACAGCATGCCAAACCACATCCAGCCCAACGGCCCAGCCTCATGGAAGTGCAGCAATTGCTGTGTCCACTTGTCGCCGCCGTACCATTGAACCATGTAATCATTGAAGAAGAAGTAAGCCCAAGCCATGGAGATGATGAGCATGAGTTTGCCGATGGCATCGAAGTGTTCACCGCGCACGAAGTATTTCATATTCTTCATAGTGCCGCGGATCACGGCCAACACGACGGCTGCCGCGCCCATACCGGAATGCAACGCGCCGACGATGAAGTACGGGCCAAAGATGGTCGAAGACCAACCTGGGCGGGTGGCTGCTGCAAAGTCCCAGGACACGATGGTGTGAACTGAGAACATGACCGGGATGATCGCCCATGCAAAGATGTTCATTGCGTTGCGCAGATGGGTCCATTCACCTTCTGTACCACGGAAGCCAAGTGCGAGAACCTTGTACAGATTCTTGCGCCAGCCAGTGGAGCGATCGCGAGCCATGGCCACATCTGGAATGAGTGGCAGGAACAAATACATGGTGGAGGAAAGCAGATAGGTGGTGATGGCCAGCAAGTCCCATGTGAGTGGAGAATGCAGGTTGGGCCACAACAAGCGCTGATTGGGGTAAGGCATAAGCCAGTAGAAGAGCCACACACGACCCATGTGCATGAAGATGGAAAACCCAGCCTGTACCAGGCCAAAGGTGGTCATCAATTCTGCGGCACGGGTGAATGGACGGCGGAATTCAGCGCGGAAAACGCGCAAAATCGCAGAAATGAAGGTTCCTGCATGGCTGATACCGATCCAAAACACGGTGTTGACGAGGAAAATACCCCAGTAGTCAGGGCGCATAACACCGGCTTGACCCTGACCTTTTGCGATCAGGACACCCCACTTATAGAAGAGGAAATACACTACCACAAAAGATAGAAAGGCAAAGATCACCCAGTATTTCCAGGTGGGTTTTTCCAACATGGATTCCATGACCATGTCGTTCATCTTTCCGCGTGGCAGCGGGTCGAGCATGAGGTGTTTTTCGCGAAGATGTTCTTCGTGCGAGTGTGCCTCGTGATGTTTTGTATCTGACATGTTTACCCTCCCTTGAAGTAGGTCACGTTGGGAAGCGTGCCGAGTTCTTCAAGATGTTTGGCGCCATGACCACGATGAGCCAGTTGAGAAACCAGCGATTCGGGGTTATCTACGCGCCCAAAAACGATCGCATTCGCAGGGCAGGCCTGTGCACACGCGGTGGTGAATTCACCATCCACAACCTCGCGTCCCTCCGCTTTGGCCTTGTCCTGTGCTTTGTGAATGCGCTGGATGCAGAAGGTGCATTTTTCCATTACACCCATGCGGCGTACTGTAACATCAGGGTTGAGTTGGTTGGAAAGCGGCTCAGGGCGCTGATAGTCGCGCCAGTTGAAAGCACGCACCTGGTACGGGCAGTTGTTCGCGCAATAACGCGTACCCACACAGCGGTTATACACTTGAAGGTTCAATTGCTCAGCCTGTGAGTGAACAGTGGCAAATGCCGGGCAGACCGGTTCACAAGTGGCATGCCCGCATTGCTGGCACATCATGGGCTGTTGGGGGGTCATCTTCACTTCAGGATATTCCCCTTCCCAGAAGCGTTCAATGCGAATCCAGTGCATGGAACGGCCATAGCCTGAATCTTCTTCGCCGACAAAGGAGATGTTATTCTCCATGGCACAGGCGGCAACGCAGGCCTGACAACCCGTGCAAATGTCCTGGTCAATGACCATGCCCCATTTGCCGTTTTCTTCCGCGCTCATTTTGACTTCATCAAGTTTAATCATAATTAATGCTCCTCACCCAGCGCTTCGCCATACACACCAATGCGGCTTTCCATGCGAGACAGACCAACACCGCTTACAGCACTGGAGACCTTTTCAACTTTGACCTTTGTACCGCTAAATGCAAAATCACCGGCTTCGTTAAAGTGAACGCCAAGCAAATTTGCAGGATTGGCGCCGCGATTTTCAGCATAACGCCCATATGCAGTGTGACCCTGCCCAAACGGAATGGCGATCGTGTCGGGGCGAATTGCAGGGTACAGGTAAACATACGCCTGTAACTCACCAAACTCACTGATCACCTTGACGACATCATCATTATGCAGGCCCAGTTCATGAGCAGTTTCAGGGTTTACTTCAATCCAGGTATTCCACATAACAGTCGTGGTTGGGTCGGGCAATTCCTGAAGCCAGGGTTTGTTTGCACCTGCTTCGGCAAGGGTCGGTGAAACGAATGGGGCGAAGAAGAACTCACCTTCACCAACAAATTCAGCTTCGGCACCATCCATGTTGCGGTTGAGAACGTCTGCTGTGCCGGGCACGCCACGGCCATCAGAAAGTTTCCACCATCCACCATATTGCTGGAAGGTAGCCATGAAAGTATCAATATCGGCTGCGGAGAAGAAGCCATCGGCTTCGCTCATCAGCGGGGCAACTTTGCTCTGCAAGAATTCAACTTCATCTTTGAACGGCAAGGCAGTTGCGAATGCGCCACCAGCCAGCTGGGCGGCAGCGATCAAGACATCGGCTGTAGCGCGGGTGTTGTAGAACGGTGATACAACAGGCTGTGAGCCGGAGAGGACGGGTTGGTTGGAACCAGTGGCTACACGCTGGTATCCCCAGGATTCAAGTCCGTGGTGATCGGGGAAAATGAAACCAGCTTCACTTGCGGTTTCATCGGGGAAGGTCGCAAAGGAAATCACCTGACCCACACCTTTTAATGCATCCTTGAAACCTAAAGCGGCGGGAAGTTCGAATACAGGGTTGACACCATGCACGAACAACACCTTGAATTTCCCGTCAGCCATCTTTTGGATGAATTCCTGCATTTCCTTGGCGGAAGCAGGGCGCTGATAGCTGGTCTGGTTCGGGGCCAACGGCGAGAAGTACACACCACCAGGTTTGCCGAAGTTATCGGCAACTGCATTCAAAGCAAGGACGGCTTCGGCAACCGTAAGGCCGTTGCTCTGACCAAGAGCGGAACCACCGGGGATGGCAAGCGCCACCTTCGCGCCAGTGAATAGGCTGGCAATATGCTCAAGGGTTTCGAGTTTGATGCCCGATTTCTTGGCAGCATCTTTCGGATCCACACTTGAGAAAGCGCGGGGCATGGGGCCGCCACGCAATTCAGATGCGATTCTGCCGATCGCAAGCGCAACCAGTGCCTCGGTCCCGGGGCGAATCGGGAGCCATTCATCCGCCTTGGCGGCGGTGGAAGACATACGCGCTTCGAGTTGGATGAAGACTCCGCGCTGCTTGGTTTGGGCTTCACGCAGGCCGACAAAGCCACGAGTATATGAAACAGGAGAAAGCCATGTTTCGAGGTAGTTTGCACCAAAGGAGAGGACCACTTCCGCCCCACCCACATCAAAGAAGGGCATCTTGGCTTCACCGAAAAGATTCTCAGCGGCCTTGCTCAAAGTGGCACGGGCTTCGAACATACCCAAAGCACCAAAGCGGACCGGGGCATTGATGCCTGTTGCATTGGCGAGGTCAGTTACCAGGTCAAAGAGATGATCGGGGGCCATTCCCATCAGGAAGGCGATCTCTTCGGGCTTGTTGTTCTTGAGAGCATCTGCAACCGTCTGAGTTGCTTCATCCCATGTGATCGTGCTACCGCCCTTCATTGGGTCGGTTACGCGATCGGGGTTGTACAAGCCGTGTAATGTGGCCTGTCCGCGTGCGCAAGTCTTTCCGAGGTTCAGCGGATTGTTCGCATTGCCTTCGGTTTTGAGGGCACGTCCCTGCATGGTGCGGACAATGAGTCCGCATCCGGCCGCACATTCGCGGCAAGTGGTGGCGTAATAGGTGCTCTGACCGTTATAGTTGTATTCGGGCATCTGCATGTACGGTTCGCGTTTGACATACCGTGAAGCAGGCCCACAACCGGTGAGGATCGCAGTTGTTGCCGCGCCCACACCAGCCAGTTTCAGAAAATCACGCCGGGAAAATTGTTGGCTCATATTGATTCCTTTCGCCCGGTTTAATAGTGACAAGTGCCGCAGTCGGTGAGTTTGACCAGTTTGACCTGATCTTCACCGGCATTCTTCACGTGACAATCCAGACACCACCCCATGTTCATCACCTGCGGGTTTTGGGCAATGGTCACTTTGCTCATGTCGCCGTGACATTCTTCGCAGTTCTTCCCAGCCGCAATATGCGCACGGTGATTAAACTGAACAAAGTCTGGCACGATCGCAACCGGCACCCACTCGATGGGGGTACCACTGATGACTGCGTCCTTTAACGGTGCAAGCAGGGCGCTCGTCTGTGTCTTGGCGATCTGTTGGTGGCAGGCCCAACATTTGGCCTGGGCTGGGATGCCAGCGGTTGGTCCCTTCGCCGCATTTGGATGGCAATACAAACATTGAATACCAAATGCAACGTGAGTCTGATGGGGGAACTGAATGGGTTGTGCAGGTGGCTGCTGGGTAAGGTACAAACCATAAGCCGCTACACTGAACAACGCCAGGAAAGCGATCCCCACCGCGATCAGACCAAGAGGCTGTTTCAGCCAGTCAAAAATTCTTTTGATCATGGATGCTCCTGAAATGAATCTTTTAAGCGCAACGCCGCCGGGTGAAGGCGGCGAAGGCTACTTTACATGGATACAAACATTGTACAAATGCAAAAGTTACGAGCCGAAACCCGCCGCCCCATTAAATGCACATACATAAAACCCGTCCCGATATTCATCAGGACGAGAAATGGGCGTAGAATTTTCGTCAGATTACTCATGCATTCTCCAAATACAAATTTGCTGAACCCCGCCAGCAAATTAACTCGGCGGATTATACATCGAAAGTGCAGAAAAGTACATATAAGAGTTAAATTAGAGACTTTTGAGCCGTGTTACAATTGGCAACGATAACAATGAAAACGATCTATGTTTTTGGGCTGGCCTTTGCTTTTCTTTTGCTTGTTTTTGTATTCACGAGCGTAAACTTCAACCCATCCCTTGTGCAGGCGCAAAATCAGGCAAATTCCTTCACGTCACTGCAAACAACCCCCACCCCACCAGTTGAAGGCGAATCGGTCATCGGTTCCACAGATGGCATCATGCTGATGGGAGTGGTCATCACGGTCATTGTCGTTGTACCGTTGCTCTTCCATCGAAAAAAACACTAAACCTACAAAACAAACATCCCGCTGCTGGCGGGATGTTTGTTCTTAAAGCGAGATCAAGCCCAACTCGATTCCCCGTTTGATGGCTTCGGTACGGCTGGAAATTCCAAGTTTCGAATACAGCGATGACAAATGAAATTTCACAGTATGTTCACTGATCCCCAACGAAAGTGCGATCTGTTTGTTCGCCAACCCCTGCGCCATTAATTGAATGACTTCCTTCTCGCGGGCAGTCAATTGCTCTGTGAGAGACTCTTCTCCCAAAGATTCCCTGCGCCCCGAAAAGCGGATCATTTCTCCGACCAGGCCTGGTGCCCCAACCCAAAGCCCTTCCCCCACTGCGCGCACCGCCGCCGCCAATTCATCTTCCGTGGCCTCGAGTGAAAGCACACCCCAGGCACGCACCTTTGAACCCAACACCATACGGACAGACTCAACATCATCTGTCAAAAACAGGATCGGAGAGGTGATGCTGTTCTCCAACAAACGACCAGAAGAGACCGAGGCAAGCACAAATACCTCGGCCTCCATTTCATGGACGCTTTCAAGATCAACCGCTTCACCGATCACCTGAATATCGGGCTGCCTGCCAAGCAATTCACGCAGACCGACCCGCAAAGCAGAATTCGGCGAAACGACCGCGACACGGATCAATTATCTTTCTCCAATCTCCACTTTGAGCGTTTCCAATTTTCCTCCACGCAACACATCCACTGGAGTGGATTTACCAACCACATCACCACTCAAACGGGCGAACAGGTCATCTTGATGCGCCACAGGTTCGCCTGCAATCCCCACAAGGATATCGCCGACGATCAAACCACCTTTGCCTGCAGGGCTTTCGGCTTCAAGACCAACCAGCAACAAACCGCTTTCCTGTTCACGCTTCAGGGCTTTCTTTCCATCTGCAGAGAGTTCAACAACCTGACTGCGGATGCCCAGGTACCCTCGTTTGATCTTGCCATGCTTCGCCAGCGCTTCGGCGATTTTCCATGCTACATCCGCAGGGATGGTAATTGCGCCAGAGTTTCCAAAGCCTGAGGTGTTGATACCGAGTACGGTACCATCCCCATTGACCAGGGGGCCGCCTGAAAAGCCAGGGTAGGAAACCACATCGGTCTTGATGTATTTTTCCAGCATACCTCCACGCCCAGTGCGGACGGGACCGCCAAGCGAATTAACCGAGCCAAAGCTGGATTCGATTCCGTTGGAAGAAGGTCGGCCAACTGCCAAAACAAATTGTCCCACGCGTGCGGGTGTCTTGGAAACTTCAGCGGGAGTGGCTGAGGCTGAGTCTAATTTCAAAACTGCCAGATCAGTTCCAGGGTCCCGACCTACGAGGCGTGCAGTTACTTCCGTGCCATCAGCAAGGATCACGTTAATATCCTCTTCGCGTTCCACCACATGGTCTGCCGTCAAAATCAGGTCTTTGGCAAATGCAATGCCGCTGGCAGGAAAACGTCGGCGCGCATCCACTAACACAGTAAATTTGCCAGCCTGTTCGGCGGCATCGGCGATTGCGTTTGAAAGTTCGACAAAAATATTTTTACTCATGGTTATCTCCTTGCGCATCAGTATAGCGAATGCATCTCTGGAGTGTATCGCCTAAAGGGATGGATTTGTACTGGAAAAATGGGTAGGTTGGTAAATGGTAAAAAATCAGGTTGCTTTGCTGCGGGCTTTTTGTTCAAGCGGCAGGAGGGTTGAATAAATGAATTCGTTGGTTGGCACAGGGATATTTGCCGCATTCGCCATGCGGACCAGGGCACCGATCTGCGCCTCCAATTCGGAGGGACGGCCCTCCATCACATCTTTTTGCATCGAAGCCATCATATCTGGCTGGGTTTGATCAATGCGAGCTAAAACACTTTCAGCAGATTTTTCGGTTAGGTTAACACCGCGCGCACGGGCCACGGCAACCACTTCGTGCAACGACCGAATGAACATGGCGCGTGATTCAGGATCGGAGCGAAACACTCCCACAGGCTGACGGGTTATCGCCCCCACGCCGCTGAAGGCACAGATCAAAAGATATTTTTCCCACATGGCCAATTCGATATCGGGCGGGGTATCTACCGTGATCTCTTTGATCTTTGAAAACGCCGACAAAACCTCACCCACCCGCGGGCTGGTTTCCTGTTTCCATTCGTTAAATTCAATGTGTGGATTCACCGCAACATGACTCACATGGGCTGGTGCGATCAAAAATGAACTAATCCTGCACAAGCCGCCAAGAACATGTCCTCCAAATTCCGCGCGGAGTGTATCCATGTGTTCCATGCCATTCAACAGAGGCAGGATCGCTGTCTGCTCTCCCAACATGGGTTTCATTTCAGCAATGGCAGAATCCAATTGCCATGTTTTGGTGGCAAGCAAAATCACATCAATATTTTTGAGCGAATGCGGTAAATCGGTGGCTTGCACCTTTTCCAGAACAAAATCCCCCAGAATCGAATCCACACGCAAACCTGAATTTTTCAAGGATTCAAGGTTCTTTCCACGTGCAATGAAGGTGACATCCTCACCGACCTGGGCGAGTTTTCCACCAAAGTATCCGCCAACACCACCTGT
>DAOQID010000067.1:12541-22712 GCA_035339375.1 Anaerolineales bacterium
TTCGGACAGGGGCTTAATATAACCCAAGTTGCCGCCTGCACAAAAACAGGGAAAAAGATGTACTCGCGTAATTTACATCAGAATTTGAAGGCAGCCTCTTGCGTTAATATAAACAACCCTCCGAAGAAGGTTGTTTATAGCGGATAGCAGCCGCTTCCCCCCAGGCTGTTACAAACAGTTTTGACCTGCAAACTTTACCCCGCCATGCAACGCAAAGCAGAATAAAAATATAAAGATGTTATTCCACGTAGATCTCAACGTGTTCGCCGTCTTCCTCATCGGTCACGTCAATGATCTTGCCGGTTACGCCCATGCGCAGGGCTTCCATCACATTGGACATATCCACGCCTTCCACTTCGGGAGCGAAATGCGCGCCGATCTTCATACCGGCATCCACCAATGCAAGCGGAATCTGCACAGAAGCCTTGGAACGGCCCGTGCGAGTATCAGTCACACGGATGCGAAGCCAGCGCGGAGTCGAATTCCCCACGCTGGGCGGGCGCGGCGGTGTGGGCACACCTTTTCGCGGCCCGCTCAAAGCTGCAAGCAGCTTCGAACCTTCGTCTGCGCTGATCTTCCCTTCTTCAATCATCTTCAATATCTTCATTCGTTCTTCTGCGTTTGCCATGTTAACCTCTCATCCTATGAACACTTGCACACGATCACCGCTATTGTCGTCGTTCACATGAACGATCAACGGCTCGGTGACCGATTTTGTCATTGAAATCGCCATCAGCACATCATCCACTGTGGTTTTCTTCAACCCATCGATTCGAGAACCGAAATTCTTCAAGAACCAACTCACTAAACCAAGCGGAATGGGCAAAGCCAGGGTAATCTTCCTCGGCCACTCATTTTGATGCGAACGATCCACGTTGACATAGATCCAGCGCGAAGCCCTGCCACCCGCACCCAACGCGATTAACAGAACCCCGAACAAAAGCGGAAGTGTCAGGCAAAAGAACCAAAAATTCAACCCAGCACCCATCTGTACAGAATACATTCCCCATGCGCTCAGCACAGTGACAATGACCCCGATCCAAAGCGGGATCATCGCAAAACGGAATGCCCGCCTGCGGACTTCGTCAAACTCAGGGGCCTCGGTCTGTTCGGGACCGAAACCTGATTCAGCTTGAAGAACTTCGATCTGCTCCCCGGCAGAATCCTCTTCACCTGCGTCCTCGTCCAGTGCGCGCATTAATCCAGCGGCTTCTTCAGCGCTGATCTTTCCATCAGCCACCATCTGCAAAATCTTCCTGCGCTCTTCCGATGACATTAGGACTCCCCTCCTTCCAATGCAGAAAGCAATTTCTCAGCATCTTCTGCCGAAATCTTCTTTTCCTGGAGCATCTTCAAAATTGCCATGCGTTCTTCTTCCGAAGCTTGTGAAGGCGGTGTCACTGGCACACCCTTTGGAGATAGATCCCAATTCCAACGCCCCACCTTCGCATTTACATTCACCTTGGCACGTCGCTCTACATTTGCAGCCGCACGGCGAATGGCTTCATCAGCCTGACGGGTGGCCCGTTTTGTCGCCTGTTCCACCTGGCGCGAGATCCGCTCGCCAAACCCGGACCAATCCATACCGATGCCTGCAAAATTACCAAAATCCTCAGCCGAATCACCCGCATTGGACTGATTGGTCACACGAATATCGCCGCCTGCGCTTAAGGTCACCAAGGCAGAACCATCGCCCAAGGTCACCACACGCGAAGTGGCATCGTCATCATTGTCAACACCCTTCCATTCTATGTCGATCTCATCGGCAGAAAGGGTCAAGGTTGCATTGGCTCTGGGAGGCATGACCAGTAGAATATCTTCACCCGCAGTCACAGCATAGGCATTACCGGGTTTCGGATCAAGGTAAAGCACTACGTCCTCAGCCACATTTGCGCTCACATTTCCACGCACATCGCGCAAGGCCAGATCATCGGCAACCGATTCAAGGGATACGTTGCCATCCACATCACGGATGGATACGTCACTAAGCACTTTTTTGATGGCAATGCTTCCCTTTGCACCGCGCAGACTGAAATCAGAGTGGATCGTACCGATCGAAACCGAATTCACATCACGGATGGAAAGATCGCCTTCGATTTCGTTCAATTCAATATCACCCATCACTCCGCGCATGGCGGCATCGCCGCCGATCTTTTTGATGGAAACCGATGCCGATTTGGGCACACGCAGGGAAAGGTCATCATCACACGAAATGATGACTTGATTCCCATCCTGACGGATATGCATTTCATCTTCATCACCCTTCAGCAAAATATCATCGCCTTCCCAGCCGACAAGGCTGAGATCACCTTCAATATTCTCTATGACAACTCTGGGTGAGCGCCCTGCTGAAATTGTCTTGGACATGGCCTACTCCTCTTCTCCACGCAGTAGACGGGTGGCTTCATCTGCCGTGATCTTACCTGCATGCAGATCGTCAAGAATACTATTCCGTTTTTCCTGTGTAATTTCCACGGGTTCGTCACGGCCTGGCTCGTAACCCAGGGCACGGATGATCTCATGCAATCGGTTACGGATGGTCGGGTAGGAAAGCCCGATCTCCTGTTCCATGCGGTTGATCTTGCCTTCACAGCGCACGAAGGTGAAGACGAATTCCAGCTGTTCCGGGGTCAGGTTTGAAAACTGACCCGAAGCGAAATTCCCTTCGATGGTCGTATCACAAGACGAACAATGCAATCGTGCAACAGTTAATTCAGACTGGCAGATCGGACAACGGGTAGGGGCTGGTCGCATGAGGATTCCTCCAGGGTTAGGATGCCGTAACTTCAGGCATGAGTTCCAAGTTTTGTGTTTGTTTTGATTTCACTCGATACAGTACAAGAAAACCGACTGTTGACAATGTACCAACAATACCTGCTGCATACCACAGCATGTGCGGTGAGGGTCCATCGATGATCAGACCAGCAAGGTAGGGGCCTACTGCAAAGGGTATCCCCCATGAAAAGCCGGAGACTGCCATGTAACGTCCGCGCATTTCTTCGGGAGCGAAGGACGCTACAAGCGCCTGCGCAACTGGTGAGACCACCATCTCACCGAAGGTAATTATAACCATGGCTGCCACGAACATGGCGTAAGTGGTTACAAATCCGTACATGGAGAAACCGATCACGTACAGGAAGGTCCCAGCCGCCATCATTAACATGGGCGGGAAGTTTGTGATGCGGCGTGTAATTGGGAACTGCATCAACACAACCATGGCAGCATTGATACTGAGCAAAAGTCCATACCCCGATTCGTTAATGCCGTATTCATTCCGCAGGAACACGCCCAGCGATGTGTTCATATTCATATAAGTGAAGACTTGCAACAACACCGCTCCAAGGAAGAGCATGAAGGCTGTATTGCGGAAAACCTGCCCATACCCGGCGAAGGTGCGCGTCATGCTTTCTTTGGGTGCATCAGGGTGTGCTTCGGGTTTGGTTTCAGGCAGGAAAATGGCGATCAGGATCACTGTCAGCAAGGAAATGGCCGCATCGGACAGGAACAGCATAAGGTAAGAACGAGCCGCAAGCAGTCCCCCAATGGCAGGGCCGATCACCACAGAGAGGTTAAACGCAACGCGCAAAATGCCGTATCCATCAGCCCGTTTATCTTCAGGCAGAATATCTGCGATCATGGCTTGATGAGCAGGGCCAGCTACATCGGTCAATATTCCAATGAAGAAAGCCAGCACAAAGAAATATTCAAACGATGTGACCAGACCCATTGCCACCGTGCTAAACGAGGATGCGATCAAGCCAAAAATGATGATGCCCTTGCGGCCAAATCGGTCGGTCAATGCCCCGCCGACAGCGGAACCGACAAAGCTTGAAACGGAAAACGCTGCAAAAAGCACGCCGACATCGGCCATGCCCACCCCAAATTTGCTGGTAAGATAGAGCGCAAAAAATGGAAATAGCAACGCACCGCCAATACGATCAATAAAAGTAATGACGATTAAGATCCAGAATGTACGCGGATATTCGTGATAGAGTTTCGTGGCTTTTTCAATGGTGTTATTTAGCATGATAAGCTGCCTTCTTTACAAGTCGCGTCGAATTGGCATCGTGCAAGGATTGGTTGTAGCGTTTGCGCAGTTTCTCGCCGCGTGAGACCATCCAATTTCCAATCCATGCAAGGTTTTTATCTAAAAGGGTTTTCCCTTTGACGGCTTCTTCTTCAAGGTGAATGGCATCCAAATCTTCCTGAATGCTTTTGCGTTTCAACTCAGACATACGCTCCGATAAAATGTCCATGGAAACTCCTTTTGCTTGTCAAAATCAATCGGCTTTTATAAAAATCAAGGTGTCACGTCTAATTTCTAATAAAATTATACAACTTTTTTGAACTTTGTCAATAGAAAAGTAAATAATATCAAGTAGTATATTGTAAAAATTGATACTTTCCTCAAAAAATATCAATTTTCCATGCTTTTGGAGGCAAAATATGATTCGTTCGCTATTTTTTTCGCCCGGAAAACCTGTTCGCACCAACATCCCTACTGAAGAGTTTCCCCGCCTCTTACGAGACCGCCGCGGACTGCTTTGGGTGGATTTTGAGGCCGAACCCGAAGAAAGTGCATTACCCATCCTTAATGGTTTTGGATTCCACCAACTAGCCATTGACGATGCCCTGCAACAAACCCACGCACCCAAGATCGATGATTGGGGAGACTACCTCTATATCGTTCTAAACTATATGCATCTGACAAAAGCCACCGAACCCTGGGATACGGAGATCGATGAGTTGGATATCTTCCTGGGGCGAAACTATGTCATCACCCACCACGATAACCCCATCACTTCCATTAATGAAACCTGGAATACCAGTCAGCGTGACCCGCGCTATTCGCAAGATGGCGCCGACCACCTGCTCTACAAGATCATTGACGCCATTGTGATGAATTACATGCCCATAATTGAAAAAATAGATGAAGAGATAGATTGGGTCGAAGACCAGGTCTTTGACCGCCCCAGTTCACAAACCCTTGCCAGATTATTCACACTCAAACGTGTCCTGCTTGCCATGCGGCGCATTCTGCTGCCCCAGCGTGAAGTACTCAACAAAATGGCACGTGACGACTTTCAGGTCATTGACCGTAAAGACCGTATCTTTTTCCGCGATATTTACGACCACCTCGTCCGTTTGCATGACGTAAATGAAAGTCTGCGCGATCTCGTCGGCGGCGCATTAGATACCTACCTATCCGTCATCAACAACCGCATGAATGAGGTCATGAAAACCCTTACCATCATCACCACCCTTTTCATGCCGTTGACTTTTGTAACAGGTTTTTTTGGGATGAATTTCTTCGCCGCGAATCCTCCCTACGAAAGCTGGACCCTGCCAGCGGTCTTTTACGGGACCCTGAGCCTGATGCTGTTATCCCCAATCATTATGTTCATCTGGATGCGTCGCCATACCTGGGTATAGGCGGCCCCATGGTTTGCCGCATAAATCTGCTAAAAAATCCTTGACACAGAACAGGCGTTCGGTTATCATTCCTAGCACAAATGAGCGAAAAATGCGCTCGTGGAGGCTAATATGATGATGGTTAGAAAAAGCAAAGGTCTGGGCGAACGCCACCAGAAAATCCTTGATTTCATTGCGAGCTATCAACGCGATCACAAGCACCCCCCTTCAATTCGGGAGATTGGGGAGCATTGTGACATTTCCTCTACTTCTGTAGTTAATTATTATCTGGATCAGCTGGAAAAATCGGGCAACATCGAACGTGATCGCAAAATATCCCGCGGTGTTCGTCTGACAGGCTCCACACCGCTTGGTGATATGTTCCGCGTTCCAGTGCTTGGTGTCATTCAAGCTGGTGAACCCATCCCTGTCCCTTCCAATGCTGATTTCAATGCCTTTACCCCCGAAGACTCGGTTGAAATTGCCATGTCTTTGATGCCAACGAAAGAAAAAGGCAAGGAATTGTTCGCGCTAAAAGTCCAGGGAGAATCGATGATCGACGCCATGGTAAACGATGGTGATATCGTCATCCTCAAACCCACCCAGGACGCCCGCAACGGCGACATGGTTGCGGTATGGCTTTCAGACCGCAACGAAACCACTCTGAAATTCTTCTTCAAGGAAAAAGACAAGTACCGCCTGCAACCCGCCAACCCCACCATGAGCCCGATCTATGTCAACAAGAACGAGGCTCTGGAGATCAAAGGCAAGGTGGTCATGGTCATTCGCAAAGTAGAACGGTACATGTAATAAACAAATAAAAAAGGACGGCTCTTGCGAGCCGTCCTTTTTTATTTAAGACTTGCTTCTTACTCAACCGTGATAACGGCGCCAGCTTCTTCGAGCTTCTTCTTGGCGTCCATCGCGGCATCTTTGCCAACAGCGGAGAGTACCTTGCCGCCAGCGGTTTCAGCGAGGGTCTTGGCTTCGCCGAGGCCGAGGCTGGTCAACTGACGAATGACCTTGATGACGTCGATCTTCTTGGCGCCAGCGTCCTTGATGACCACATCGAACTCAGTCTTCTCTTCAACAGGTTCAGCGGAAGCAGCAGCGCCGCCAGCGACAGCAGCTACAGCCACAGGAGCGGCGGCGGAAACGCCCCACTTCTCTTCGAGCATTTTTACGAGATCAGCCGCCTCAAGGACGGAAAGTGTGGAAAGTTCATCCACGAGTTTTGCGAGCTTATCAGACATTGTATAGCACTCCTTGCTAGATAATTTGAAATTTGATTATGGTTCGGGCAGGGCCCGACGATAAATCGATAACTAGGCCGAAGCCTGTGCGCTTTCAGAACGCGCCTTGATGACAGCCGCGAGACCGCGAGCAGGTTCTGCGAGCGTGCGGACGAGTTTGCCAGCCGGGGCCTGCAAAACGCCGAGCAATGTTGCACGCATAACGGGCAGCGGCGGCATATCAGACAGGGCCTTGACCTGGGCGGGGCTCAAAGACTTGCCGCCCATCAAACCGCCCTTCACCTTGACGAACTCATTGCCTTTGATGGCATCCGTCAATGCTTTTGCGGTGGAAGCCGGGTCCTTGAATGCGAACGAAACGGCCGTAGACTTCACAAGATAATCTGCAGGAACATCCATACCATTATCTGCAAAAACACGGCGGGCAAGTGTATTCTTGACGATATGGAATTCACCGCCAGTTTCACGGATCTTTGAGCGGATCGCATCGATCGACTTCATATTCGCGCCGCTATATTCCACAAGAATGACCGCTTCACTGCGCTTGACCCAATCTGCATACTGGGCCTGTACTTCTTCCTTGCGTTGTTTGGAAATTGCCAAAGGTTATTCACCTCCTTTCAAATAAAAAGTCTTTGCCACTTACGCAGGCAAAGACTTTTTGCAATCCCCGCGAGGGGAAGCCCTACTGGGAGGGAAACCGGCACAGAAATATGCCGATATTTTGCTATCAGTCTCCACCTGAGCGGGGAATTAAGCCTTGAAGATCTCAAGGCACCCGCCTTCACTGGCGAAGTGGTATTTTAGGTTTTAACGAGTATTTCTACTCGGCACCATCAATGTGTTCATTCGGGTCTGTCTTGATGCCAGGACCCATGGTTGAAGAAATCGTAATGCGCTTGACGAAGTTACCCTTGGCACCAGATGGGCGGGATTTGTTAACTGCATCCATCAAAGCCACATAGTTTTCGAAAAGCTTATCAGCACCAAAAGAAGCCTTGCCAATTGAAACATGCACGTTGTTCGTCTTATCAAGGCGGTACTCAACACGGCCAGCCTTGGCTTCTTTGATCGCACGTTCCATATCAGCAGCACCAACTACGGTACCAGCCTTGGGATTCGGCATCAAACCGCGAGGACCGAGAACACGACCCAAACGACCGACCTTTCCCATTGCATCGGGTGTGGCGATGGCAACATCGAAATCCAACGCACCACCTTCGATCTTCTTCATGGTCTCATCATCATCTGCGACCAGATCGGCACCAGCAGCACGAGCCGCAGCAGCACCTTCACCCTGGGCAAATACGAGCACGCGAACCGTCTTACCAAGGCCGTGAGGGAGCACGACCACATCGCGCAACTGCTGATCAGCCTGACGAGAGTCAAGTGTCGTGCGCATGTGAACTTCGATGGTCGCATCGAATTTGGTAATGGAAGTTTCTTTTGCCAGTGACACCGCTTCGCGGGCAGTGTAAACCTTATCAATATCAACCTTGGCAGCCGCCGCAGTATATTTTTTTCCGTGTTTAGCCATTTTATCCTCCGTGGTACGAACGGACAGCACAGAGCCGTCCTCCCACAAAATTAATCGGTTACCGTAATGCCCATCGAACGGGCTGTACCTTCAACCTGCTTCATTGCGCCTTCGATGTTGATCGCATTCAGATCCTTCATCTTCAGTTCGGCAATTTCCTTCACCTGGGCACGGGTCACTTTACCGACCTTGTCCTTGTTCGGAACGCCTGATCCCTTTTCAACCTTGGCAGCCTTGCGAAGCAAAACCGCGGCGGGCGGGGTGCGCAGAACAAATGTGAATGAACCATCTGTATAAATGGTAATTTCTGCAGGGAGTACTTCACCCGGACGATTGGAAGTTCGGGCATTGTATTCCTTACAAAAGGCCATGATGTTGATGCCATGGCTAGCGAGTGCAGGACCGACGGGAGGCGCAGGGTTTGCCTTGCCAGCCTCAAGCTGCAGACGTACGATTGCTTTTAGTTTCTTTGCCATTTCGACTTAACTCCTTTGTGGTTTTAGCGGGTCATTTGGGAGACCCTCCCACCGCATCAGGCCAAACTGAGGCCTGCTACTGTCCAATTAATATTTTCTACTTTACGCCTTCTCAACCTGAAGAAAATCCAACTCAACAGGCGTTTCACGTCCGAAGAAACTGACCATGACGCGAACTTTTGTGCGTTCCATGTCAATTTCTGAAACCACACCACGAAAATCATTGAAAGGCCCGTCCACAATGCGAACCCGCTCACCCACTTTGAATGAAACTTTGACCGTGGGAGCTTCAGCTTCCATTCGTTTAACGATCTGGGCAACTTCTTCAGGGCGCAAGGGTGTGGGGCTGTTCCCCATTCCAACAAAACCAGTGACGCCAGGGGTGTTACGCACCACATACCAGGATTCTTCGGAGAGGGTCAAATTCACCAACACATAACCAGGGAAGATGTGACGTTCCACAGTGCGGCGTTTTCCGTCTTTGACTTCGATTTCTTCCTGAGTCGGAATAACCACGTCAAAAATCTTGTCTTTCATTCCCATGGTCTCGATGCGTTGCTCGAGATTATGGCGAACCTTGTTCTCGTATCCAGAATAACAATGGATCACATACCAAGCAGGCCCCTCGACAATTGTCTCAACCGGGGGCAGGTCGGTGGGAATCTGCGATTCGGAGGCAGGAACAGGTTTCGGGTCCGAGGAAGAAACGGAAACAACCGCAGGAGTATTCTGCTCCTCGGTTTGCTCACCCATCGGTTCCTGTTCAAACTGCTCTTGCGATTCCGGTAAATCCATCATTTTCCTCTATTCAAGACTAAATTCCGAGTATCAGATTTATCAATAAGTCCGACACATAGTCAATGATTGCCAGGAAAAAACCCACAATCACCATAACCGCCAAAACGAGTTCTGTGAGACGCCTTGCTTCTGGCCAGGTAGGCCAGCTGACTTTGCGAAGTTCACCAGATGTTTCGCGGAAATAACGCTGAACGGCGTTATCACTCTTCTTGACTTTCTTCTCTTTCTCAGCCAAGGTAATACTCCTTCTATGGTTTTACGGCTAAAACGCCGCACAAAGCGCGGCGTTTGCCACAGGCAGGCCAGGTAGGAATCGAACCCACAACCGCTCGTTTTGGAGACGAGTGCTCTGCCAATTGAGCCACTGGCCTAAATTAGTCAGATGGCCGCTTTGTTTCAGCTACTTATCAGGGCAGCCTTTGCTCCACGGTCATCTGACGATGAAACTACTTGGTTTCGCGGTGCTGGGTGTGCTTCTTGCAGCGCGAGCAATACTTGTTAAACTCCAACCGATTCGGATCATTGCGGCGATTCTTTTCGGTGGTGTAGTTCCGCTCTTTGCAGTCACTGCACTGAAGTGTAATGACCGGGCGGATGTCTTTCTTCTTCGAAGCCATCTTGCTACCTTACTTTCCTGAATTACTCGATGATCTTGGTAACGACACCCGCGCCGACGGTGAGACCGCCTTCACGAA
>DAOQID010000068.1:0-22640 GCA_035339375.1 Anaerolineales bacterium
TGCGTTGGGTGATTTCCCCATGGGCAAGGTGGATAGGCAAATTTCGAAAATGCTGGCGTGATATTGCACTTGAGAAAAATTTCGTTATACTGAAACTACGAAGAAAACAATACTGCGGTGTTTGGGAGGCATGGATGAGTCCGTCAAGTAAAAAGAGTCAAACTAAAAAAAGCTTTTGGGATCGCCTTGTTCAATTTATCCCTGTTTGGGTGCAGATCGTTATTTGTATTGGAACAATTGCGGTAGCCGCTGTTCCTTTTGTTTTTCCCCGCATACTTTCCGAAGAAACCCCCACCCCAACTTCCGCGCTACCGACGGATGTTTTACCCCCTGCCGTAAGTCAGGCGGAAGAACCAACGGAAACGCCTTCGCCGATTCCTGCTCCTGCAACCCCAGAGTTGGTGGCTCCTGTGCTGCCGCCTCCCGTGCCTGGTGAAGATTGGGCGCGAAATTGTATTGACACCACAATTTGGTCGACGTTTTTAGCAGATAAGATCACGAGGGGATCGACACCCTGCTACGAACTGGCACAATGGGGAATTACAGGTGAAAGCGGCAAGGTGATCTTTGTTACCCATAAATCTCAATCGCGTGCGGTGGAGTATGGAATATTCACCCCGTGGCAGGACTGGAAAGGGGTGGAGTTTTCAGTGCATAAAAGCCACCTTGAAAACAGCGAGGTGTGGGTCGGCTTTTTTGAAGAGGAGACCGTGTACTCGAACGGGATCGTATTTGTGATTCAACCTGATGATGTGATCGATATTCGGCAATTGCCTGTGGAAGACCTGCCTGTGAATAATGTCGGTTTGCCATTTGCCGACGGTGTGTTCAATGTGGATATTGTGTTGAGGGAAGGAAAATTCAAGGCGTCTGTGGATGGTCAGGGTATTATCTCTGAGTGGCCGTTGAGTTTTGCGATTAAATACATGTTTGTCGGATATCGTTCCCTGCCAAGTACAAATTTGGATGCCAGCGTTTCAGACCTGAAATTTATAAAATAGCCTTCAAAAAAACCCCCCGCCAATCGACGGGGTGTCATCTTTCTACTTTTCAAATTTTACGCCTTGCTCAAGGTCACAAACACCATGGGCCTGCGTTTGGTTTCCTGATGCAGGTAGCTTTTCACAGCATTGACAATGTCTTTTTCATCGTCCAACCCGCCGCTGTGGACGACATCCATCACCCGTTTTTGCACCTCAGGAATCAGGATTTCAGCATCTTCTGGAGAGACAAATCCGCGGGTGATGATTTCGGGGTCATGAAGCAATTTGCCCGTGAGTTTATCGAGACTGATGTCGATCAGCATGATGCCGTTGCGGGCCAGTTGGCTGCGTTCGCGCATCACGTCGTGGTCAATATCGCCAATGGATTCACCGGTGACAAATACATAATCACCTGGGATGCGTTCGCCAAGCAATATCTTGTTACCGACCAGTTCCACCACCTGTCCATTTTCGACAACGATGGTGTTTTCAGGTTCAATTCCAAGTTGTTGCGCCAATTCGGCGTGGCGCATGAGCTGACGCAACTCGCCGTGGATCGGCATGAAATGCTTCGGCCTCACAAGGTTGATGAGCAGTTTCTGCTCTTCCTGCGCCGCATGACCCGAAACATGGATGGGGGCAATCCCATCATGGATCACCCGTGCGCCTCGGCGCAACAGGCGGTTGATCGTTTTGCTGATGGTTTCTTCGTTGCCCGGAATCGGGTGTGACGAAAGCACAATGGTGTCACCGGGTTTCAGGTCAAATTGACGATTTGTCCCAGCCGATAAACGCCCGACGATGGAAGAGGGTTCGCCCTGTGAGCCAGTACACATGATCGCAACCTTGTGGTCCTGCATGTTCAAAGCCTGGTCAATGGGTACGATCATCTCATCGGGGATGTTCAAATACTTCATCTTGCGGGCGATCTTTACATTATCCACCATGCTGGGGCCAGCAAGGGCCATTTTGCGCCCATGTTTCGCAGCGGCATCAGCCACCTGCTGAACGCGTGAAATCAACGAAGCAAAGGTCGCCACGATCACACGGCCTTTTGCTTCTGCAAAGACCTTATCGAATGCGGGGCCGATCACAGACTCTGATGGAGTCCAACCGGGGCGTTCGGCATTGGTTGAATCAGAAAGCAGCAAGTCCACACCGCGGGTGGAAAACTCGGAGAGTTTTGCAAAATCGGTCGGCCAGCCATCCACGGGGGTATGGTCAAATTTGAAATCGCTCATATGAACGACCAAACCAGCGGGTGTGGTGATGCCCAATCCCACCGCATCTGGAATGGAATGGCTGACATGAAAATATTCCACCTTGAAGGGGCCAATATTGGAAGATTCGCCAGCCTGAATGGTTTTAAACTGGGCCTTGTGCTGGGCGTTGTTGCGCGATAATTTCCCCTCGATCAGCCCGCGGGTCAGCGGGGTGGCGTAGATGGGCACATTGATCTGGTCGATCACATGCTGGATCGCGCCGATATGATCTTCGTGACCATGGGTGATGACCAGCCCGCGCACACGGTCGGCGCGTTTCATTAAATACTCAAAGTCGGGGATGATGTAATCCACCCCGAGCATGTCGTTATGCGGGAACATGATTCCTGCATCCACCACCATGATGTCGCCGCCGAATTCGTAGGCCATCATGTTCTTTCCCACTTCGCCCAGCCCCCCGAGCGGGATAATTCTTAATTTGTTCTTTTTACTCATATATTTTTTATAAACCTCACAAAGAGTTGATATGTTAAACCGCTTATGCGGTAAAAGTCAGGGTTGATATATTTCTGGTCCGTTCCTCGGAGTCTTTTCCCACAAAAAAAAGACCTCCGCTGACTTGCTCGCGAAGGATCGGTATTTCAAAACACGATTGTTCTCAAACAAACTGCCTGAATGGCAGAGAAAGTCAACTTAACTGTTAAGAGTATAGCAGGGCGGGGATGATTTGTCAAAGCGGCTTTTTTCTGCTGAACGGGGGCCGCATCCCTCCCCGCCGACGCCTGCTTCTGTTTCCTGTTATTTTCTCTTGCGCTGACGTTTTTGCCGTTCGAGCATTACATTGAACTGCAATTCCTTGTCGCGGATTATTTTCTTGATGCGGCTGCGGTCTTTTTCCTCGTAGGTGGCTGCGAGTCTTTCTTTCAGGGCGGCGATCTCTTGCAAAAGGTCCACTTCGGCAGAAACCATGCCCGCACTTTTCAACATGGCATGCGCGTTGCGGAGTTCCTCTGGCGTTTCAAAATAAGCTGAAAGGTCAATGGGTTTTCCCTTGCCTTTCAGGTTGTCAAAATCGCCGCGTTCCTGGGCTTCTTTGATGATGGCTTCCACTGCTTTTTCGAGACTCATCTCCAGACTCCTTGAATGTCAATTTCGCCCGACCAGTTGCGAGGTCAGCGGCGAAGCGCGGGCTTTGGGTCATTCATTCCTAAATCCGTTGACCATCCTCAAAAAGAGTTCGACGATATTTGGGTCGAAGTGTCTGCCCGATTCCGATTTTACATATTCCAATGCTTTTTCGAAAGACCACGCCTTGCGATAGGGGCGGTTCGAGGTAATGGCATCCCAGACATCAATGATGGCGAATAGACGGGCCGAGTAGGGAATTTGCTCCCCTTTCAATCCAAATGGATATCCCCCGCCGTCCCATTTTTCATGGTGATAATACGGGATTTCAATGGCGGGGCGCAGGAATGAAATGGGGTGGATCATGTTGTATGCATATTGCGGGTGCTGACGCATGATCTCCCATTCCTGAGAGGTTAGTTCGCCGTTCTTGTTTAGGATATGGTCAGGGATGCCCATCTTACCGATATCGTGCAACAGGGCGCCGCGGCGCACTTGAACGATATCGGCCTCGCCCATACCTGCCAGCATTGCAAGTTTAACCGTCCATTCTGTGACGCGCAGTGTGTGTCCTTCGGTTTCCTTGTCTCTCAGTTCCAGCGCTTTCGACCAACCCTCGATGGTGGCGTCGTAGGCGAGGGAGAGTTCGAGATTTGATTTTTCAAGGTTCTCGAAAAGCTGTGCGCTGTGAATGGCAATGGCTGCCTGTCCGCCAAGGGCTTCGAGAAAATCGAGCCATTCCTGGTCTGGGGAGATTTCCGTTTTGTTGTAAACCTCAAGGATGCCGCACACCTGCCCGTTGGCGATCATCGGGACGATGTGACAGGTTTCAAAACCTTCCTTGATCGCAATCGCACGGTAACTTTGGTCTTCGGTCAGTTTGAGGTTGCGGGCTGTTACAAGCCGCCGCTCAATAATGGCAGTATTTGCAAAGCCGCGATTTAATTTTTGATTCGCTTTTTCGATTTCTTTGTGATGAAAGCCCTGTCCTGCACCGTATTCGAGCATATGGGAGGCTGGGTTGTAAAGCATGGCGGCGGCGGCATCCACTTTTAAGAGGGCGATGGTCTGGCTGAGGAGCATGTTCAGGGTGAGCAATGCATCCATATTTGCATTGATCGCCATGTCTATGGAGCGCAAGGCTTCCACGCGTTGCAGGCGGGAGAGGGCATCGTCATAGAGTTTTGCCCGCCTTAGCGCATTTCCAACCATTTCGCCGATGGCCCGCAGTAGTTTGATTTCAGCAGAGGTGAATGGCGCAAGCTGAGAGTCTTTTGCCCGCGCACATAATAAAGTGCCGAGGAATTCCGTTTCTGATTGCAAGGGTACGACGACCGTTGCTCCAATATTCTCAATGACCTTCACCGCGGATGCGCCGATCAGGTCGCTTGTAAAATCAAGGGTGATGTAGGGTTCGAGTGTATCCATTACACGGCGGCTGATGCTGTGCTCAATGCCAAATTGCAGCCCTGTGTTTTCAGCCAACAGGCCATCACCGAGAACATATTTGAATTGAGTGTGGTCCCTGTTGATAAGAATGACAGCGTTCGCATCTGAGTTAAATGTTTCCCGCATTTGTTTGAGGACTACGGGGATCATTTCGGGTACGGTTTGGGCCGTGCGCAAATGAGATGAAATCTTGAACAGGGCTTCCAGTTCCTGCGATTTTTCGATAATCTCATTCTCCGCCTGTTTGCGTTCGGTGATATCTTCCTTCACGCTGACAAAGTGGGTGATCTTTCCGTTGGTGTCGAGCAGCGGTGAAATGAGCACATCTTCCCAATAGTATTCGCCGTTTTTGCGTTTGTTCTGAAATTCGCCATGCCAAACCTTGCCTGAGGTGATGTTTTTCCACAGTTGGGCATAGGTTTCCTTGGGGGTCTTTCCTGATTGAACGATATTGGGGTTTTTGTAGAGGACTTCGTCAAGTGTGTAGCCGCTGACCTGCATAAATTTTTGGTTGACATACTCAATGTTGCCATTAAGGTCGGTGATGACCACTGAAGCGGGGCTTTGTTCCACAACCAATGAAAGCTGGCGCAGTCTGTCATCGGCCATTTTTTTCTCGGTGATATCGATCATGATGCCGCGTAATCTTACGGGTTGGTCGTTTTCAAGCACCACAGAAACCACATCGCGCAGCCAAATGATCCTGTCATCTGCAGTGAACATGCGATATTCGAATTCATGCGATTTTTTCAGGCGGGTCTGTGCCACACAGAAGCTGATCGAGGCGGCACGGTCATCGGGGTGAATGTGGTCGATCCAGAAACCTGGTTCGGTGGTCCAGCGTTCAACGGGATAGCCCAGTAAACGCTCTGCCTGCTGGCTGACGAATGAAAATTCAAGCGTTTGTGCGTCGGCCTCCCAGACGATCCCGTCAATGCTTTGGATGAGAGCCTCGTAATCCTGTTCGACCCTTTTTTGGATCTCTTCAACCCGCTTGCTTTCCACAATGTCCCACACCAGATCTGCAAGTTGACCGATGATGGCAACATCCTGTTCGGTATAGTTGTATTCCTTGTTTCCGACCCCAAGAAGTGCCACAACCTTTCCCCTCCGCAATACAGGGACAACCAATTCGCGTATGAGCTCAGCGTGACCTTCAGGGAGTCCTTTGCGGTGAGGCAGAGACTTGTAATCATTGTGAATCATAGGCCTTTTTTCACGGACACAATCAGCCCACACCCCCGCTCTTTCCACTGGATAATGCAGGCCTTTGCCATCCGCCTTGCAAAACTCAGATGCTGTACGTGTGGACCAACTTTGTAATAACAGGGTTTGCTCATCTGCACCCACAAAATGATAGAACCCGACCTTGCTGCCCGTCATATCTTCGGCCTCATCGAGAATGGTCTGCAGTAAACGGTCAAGCGGTTGTACGGTGGAGCTCTCAATGAATTTCATGCGAGCCAGCATGATCATCTGGGCATTCCTTTGCTGGGTCACATCATGGAAGATCACTGCAAATTTTCCGCGTGCAGGCGAAAAGGCCCTCACTTCAAAATGAGTTTGCAGGGTTGTAGAGAAGTTTTCAAAATGGGCAGGTTCACCTGTCAGAGCCACCTGGCCGTATCTTTTTATCCAGACATCCTCAATATCTGGCATGACTTCCAGAACGGTTTTGCCTATAACGTCTTCTGCTTTTAATTTGGTCAATTTTTCGAATACCGGGTTGACCGCAAGGAAACGATAATCAATCGGTATGTTATTTTCATCGCAAATGATCTCGTGCAGGGCAAAACCATCCATCATTTCTTCGAAGAGCAGGCGATATTGCTGCTCACTGGTGCGCAAAGCTTCCTCCGATTTTTTCTGCTCGGTGATATCGAAGAAAATAGTGGTGAATTTACCGTCTCTGGGCCGCGAAGTGGAAATGTGCTTCCATGCCTTCAAACGGTCTTCGTACAGCTCTGTAACAATATGGTCGTTATCGATGTTCTCTTTCCAGAAGGCATTGATATATTCCGTAGGCATTTCATAAAACTCGGTTGCCAGTTTGCCGATTGCCTGATCACGCGGCACATTGGTGATGCGCTCGTAAGCCGGGTTGACCTCCAGAATACGATAGTCCACGATTTCTCCGTTTTCATCGTAGACCAACTCGTTTAGAGCGAGGCCTTCTTCCATGGTGTTGAACACCGTGCGCAGGATTTCTTCGCTTTCGCGTAAGGCATCCTCGGCTTTTTTCTTTTCAGTGATCTCATGCCCGCCGCCCAAAATGCCGACCGGGTGTCCCTCTTCGCTTCGTATCAAAACAAATGTATCTTCGCTCCAATAAGTGCTTCCATCTTTTTTATAATATTCGAGTTCGATCTTATAGGAATGGGTGCTGGCGATCATCTCAGGGGCGAGGGACACATTCATGACCTCAAGTGCCCGCCGCATGGAATCAGGGGCCAGGTTTTTTTCCAATGGAAGCACCTGTAATTCGTTCAAGGTGAAACCACGCAGTTTTGTGACCGACGGGCTGATGTATATTGGCTTGAACTCCATATCCATCAACCAGACCATGTCCTTCATGTTTTCGGTGATCAGGCGGTACTGGGCTTCGCTGCTTTGCAGTGCCTCCTCCGCTTTTCGCCTTTCGGTTATATCCTGTGCCAGAGAAAGCACATAGGTTTTATCTCCCAGTTCGAGCAATTCGCCACTGTAAATGCAAAGAATTTCCTCCCCATTTTTTGCATGTAGAATGACCTCTCTGTTGGTCACTCGTCCCGCGATTTGGATTTCTTTTATAAGGGCATCACGAACTTCAGGGGAGACCCAGCCAATTTCCATTGAAGTCTTTCCGATAACTTCAGCGCGGGTGAAGCCTGAGATATCAAGGAATTTCTGATTGATATCCAAAAATGTGCCGTCTTCCAGCATGGTCAATGCGATAATGGCGGGGGAAAGTTGGAATACCTTCGAAAATTTTTCTTCACTGCTTAAAAGCAATTCGTGGCTTTTTCGAACCGAAAGAAGAATATCTTCCCTTTCTCGAAATTGCTTTTTGAGATCACGCGATACAAGATAGATCCCCATGGAACCCACCAACCAAAGCGTGCCATATCCACTTAATAATATGGACAGATACTCCTGGCCCCAGGTATGGTAAAACGAATCCCCCCAGGGCTTGTTTGATTCATCTGGTGACAGGTGCAGGTCATTCAACCATCCAAGATGGAACCAGATGAGTCCCAGAGTAACTGCGGTCCATCCAATTAAGGATATTATTGTGTAAGAGCGCCCTCGAAAAAAAGAATCAGTGGAATCAACCATGGCAGGCCTCAATTATTTATAAGTCGGCTGGAGTTTTTGTGGATGCCTGAAAAAAAAGCGCATTTTTTAGTATAGCATTATCGCACCTCTCCGTAAATTGACATTCGTCACCCCTTCATGTAAACTTCTCCAATGGACATAGACTTCGACCTGTACCGCCACGAAATTCGAATTTCATCAGATCCTCTGGTGCGCCTCTCGGCGATCGACGTTTCACCCGAACTTCCAAAACGGACTCTCGTTTTTATTCACGGTTTTGGCGGCAAGGCAGAGCAATGGCAGTATCAAATGCAAAAGTTCGCATTGGATAACCGCGTGATTGCACTTGACCTGCGCGGACATGGCCTCTCCGACAAGCCAACCTCTGGCTACGACATGCCCCGCATCCAACTGGACCTGGAAACTGCTCTGACACAATTGAAAGTGTCCACACCTTTTGTGTTGATCGGCCATTCCTTCGGCGGTGCGGTTGTCACTGAATATGCCCTCAATCACCCCGACCATATTGAAAAATTGATCATCATCGCCACCGCTGGCGAATTCAAACTCAGGCCCCTGTTCAAATTTGCGTTGAACCTGCCTGCTTCCATTTTGCGCCTGATCGGACCATTCACGCGAAAATGGCTGCATGCCCCTCCGCATGCCTTGCGCCCGTTCTATCTTGAGAACCTTTCCAAATGGGTGGGATGGGAACGCTTCGCAAAACTGCAAGTGCCTACCATGATCGTGCGCGGACATCGTGACATTGTCTTCGACCGACCACTGTTCGAGAAGGTGGCAGGATCCATTCCCGGGGGAGAAGATGTTGATATTGGCGTATCAGGCCACATGGTCATGTTGGAACGCCGCGAAGCGGTCGATCGTGCCATCGCCCGTTTTCTCAAAGGGGAAACGAAAAAATCCTGGCGTGACGATGCCTCATTGGTCGTTTCCAAATCCACCCGTGACGAATTGAAGAGCCAGCGTGTTTGGCTGAACCATTATGAAAATGGCGTGCCCTACACGGTGGATGTACCGCGCATTCCTGCGCATCATTTGCTGCGTTCTTCGGTGCGGCGCTTCCCGAACCATGCCGCCATCTTTTTTGAAGGGGCAAAACTGACCTATCGAAAATTGAACCATGAAGCGAATCGCTTTGCAAATGCCCTGCTTGCACAGGGTATCGGTAAAGGCGCGCGCGTGGTTTTGCTTTTGCCGAATGTGCCGCAAATGGTGATCGGATTTTACGGCGCGTTAAAGGCGGGTGCGGCTGTTGTGTTGATTCCGCCGATGATCGAACCCGAGGAACTCACACGACAGATCAAAGAAGCCGATGCCAGTGTGCTGGTTACTCTTTCAATGTGGTCGGGTCTGGCGAAACAAATTCAACGGGATGCAGGGACGCCGCATGTGGTGCTGACCGACCCCGCAGAATATCTCCCGCTTCCAAAATATCTCATCTCACGCTGGCGCAACCGCGGGTTGGATGTGCAAAACGCCCTGCATTGGAATCGCTGGCTCTCCGCACAAAGCGATAAATCTCCCGCTGTGGAAGTGCAGCCTGAAGACCTTGCAGCCATCATTTTCACTGGCGGCACCACGGCACAATCCAAGGGTGTCATGCTTTCTCATCGTAACCTTGTGGCGAATGCACTCCAAACCCGTCACTGGCTGCCCGAAGCCATGGAAGGCCGTGAGCGGTTCTTATGTGTTGTGCCTTTCTTCCATAGTTATGGCATGACCGCTGCATTGAATGTCCCTGTTTCACTTGGTGCGGCCATGATCTTGAAGGCACAATTTCAGGCTCTGGAAGTTTTAAAGACCATCAAAAAATACAAGCCGACCATCTTCCCCGGTACGCCAAATATGTATGTGGCGATCACCAATTTCCGCGGTGTGAGGAAATATGGCATTGGTTCCATCAAAGCCTGCATCAGCGGTTCTGCGCCTTTGCATGTGGAAGTGCAAGAATCTTTTGAAAAGCTCACCAAAGGAAAACTTGTGGAAGGTTTTGGCCTGACCGAGGCTTCGCCGATCACCCACGCCAACCCGCTTGGAAAGAACCGCAAAGTGGGCAGCATTGGCGTTCCGCTGCCATCCACACACGCCGCAGTTGTGGATCTGAAATCGGGCCGCAAAGAAGTGGAGCCTGGGCAGATCGGTGAACTGGCTGTGCGTGGTCCGCAGGTGATGATGGGGTACTGGAAGAACGAAGCCGCCACACGGGAAGTCCTCACCGACGATGGCTGGCTGCTTACCGGCGATGTGGCTCAAATGGATGAAGAAGGATATTTCCGCATCGTCGCGCGCAAGGCTGACATGTGGTATCCCGAAAAACCTGGTGCGCCTGCCTTCCCGCGCGATGTGGAGGAAGTGATCTACGAAATTCCGCAGGTCAAGGAAACCGTGGTCGTTGCGGTGGCGGGGCATCCTTTTGCCTTTGTCATTGCTGGCAAAGAGAAACCAAGTGCAGAATCGGTCATTGCATATTGCAAACGCCGCCTGCCCCCGCACCTTGTTCCACGCTTCGTGATCTTCATGGATGATTTTCCACGCACCTTCATTGGCAAGGTATTACGGCGTGAGCTGGCCAAACGCTATGGAAAACAAATTGCAGGAGAATAGGGTAAAACAACAAGGATGAAAGATAAAGGATGAAGGATGAAAAACTTCGCCCTTGTCTTGTAAAAAGGATTTTTGAGAAAATGGAAATGATCGATCAGATAACAACACACAGTGGGGTGCTGCAAAGCGGGCAGTTTGTAAATTATGTGCAACAGGGCAGGGGGGCACCTGTCATTCTCACACATGGGCTTGCTGCATCCTTACATGATTGGGATGACCTTTTGCCCGAACTTGCCGCTTCCGGTTACGCGGGCTTCGCACTTGACCTGCTGGGGCACGGCGAAAGTTACAAGCCAGTCAATCATCAAGATTACTCGTTTGATCATGTTTATGACCATTATTCCGCCTGGGTCAACTCGCTCAACCAGACCGAGCCCATGATCTTGATCGGGCATTCGTTGGGCGGCGGCCTCTCTTTGCAATACACGCTCCAGCATCCTGAACGCGTCCGTGCATTGGTGCTGGTCAATCCGTTTTATGATATTCATCAGTTGCCGCCTGTTTTGCGGCTTGCGTTTCGACGCAAACTTATCAACACCAGCTTGATCGACCGCACCCCCTATCGCCTTTTCCGTCTCATGGTGGATTTGACCAGTTTCAACTACTACATCGGCCATCGCGAAACACACGTCCTGCCTGAACATATTCGATATCAAACCGCGCTGGATTACAAACGCGCCTCTTCTGGAATCTACAACATTCCGCGCTCGTTTCCAAACCTGACCTCAAGCCTGCCACAGATCAAACAGCCGACTCTCCTCCTGTGGGGTGGACGTGACCAAACCCTGGCACCCCAATCTTTTCCGCGCATTGGTGAGTTTCTCCCCAATGTGGTTGCTTCACACGCCCTGCCCATTTGCGGGCATGTGCCGCATCAATGCCACCCTGAAAAATTCAATCCGCATGTGATGAAATTTTTGAAAGACCTCGCATAGAAAAAATCCCGCTCATCGGAGCGGGATTTTTCAAAATCAAATTTTACCAACCTGCTACACCTGGAACGTAGCCCGCCCAATTAAATAGCCGACCAGAATAAAGAACACGCCAGGGGATACACTGAACATGATCACACCCACTGGCCCGAGCATGCCTCCCACCACCATACCGAATACGGCGAAGGGCAGCCCCAAGCCAAACCCGATGAGCGTGGCGCGGTATGCACCCCGTGTTTCACAACGGCGCAGAGCGGCGATCAATGCCAGCCCGATCAACAGGCCGCCGACGAAGAAGAAAATATAATCTGCGAAGGATGCCCCGACGGCAAGGTCATTGAAACGGATGAGAAACACCAACACCTGCAAAATGGGGAAAGCCGCCCCAATTGCGAGTGCCCATAGAAAAGATGGCTTTTTTTCCATAATTATTCCCTAGATGCCAGCAATGTTCAAAATGGAGGAGATTTCAGAAAGCATGGTGGTGAGTGTGGGATGCGACACTTCAAATTTCTCAATGGCCTCCCGCAGACGCCCAATCAGGGTATCGCGGTCTGTTTGATGGAGTAGTTCGTTGATGTCCTTTTCGATCCCACGCAGGAGCTTCATACCGTCTTCATCCATATGATCCACTTTTTCCAGTTCGGCATGGAGCTTTTCAAGCAGTTTCTCAAGTTCTTTGTTTTCCATCATGCACCTCTCGTCATTTGGATTTGTGAACCCGCACCTGCCTCTATTTCAATTTTACAACGTTCCGGGTGAATATGTCATCCCAATATCTCTGTGTTGGCGCGTTCGATTTCTTCAATGACCTTCTTTACCTCGGCTTTCATATCCGCGGTGGCGGAGGGGGTCATGGAAATGAATTTGACCATGTCACGGGCTTGACGCAGCAGGTCTCGCACGCCCGCCACGTAAGAGAAATTGTATCGTCCGCCTTCGGCTGGGATGGGGAGTTCGCGCGCCTCTTGAATGAATTTTTTGGCGCGGATGATGCGCTCGCTTGCAGGAATGAGTTTTGCCATGTTTGCTCCTTTGTTTTGTAATAAAAAGGACGCAGCGATTGCCGCGTCCGGGGTGGGCTGGGATGATGAAGTCTACTTTTGCGGAGGGACGAAAGGCGCACCCAGTGTTTCAATGGCGACCTTGGTCGTATCGTTCGGGTCGTAACGGACTGTGACAGGGGAGCCAGGGTTGATCATGCCGATCTGCAGGCGGCTTATGAATTTAGTGGTCACCGCCTGAAAGGAAGGACGCCCATCTGGAGGATTGACCTGCAGTGTGAAACGAACCTGTGGATTGTCATTCATGGAGGCACCGGTATCTTCCACATTGAGAATTACAGCAGGAGCCTGAATACCCGATTGAAGGACGGCATTGTTCTGGCTTGAATTCTTGAACATGCGGTAGAAGAAAAAGCCCATCGCTCCCAATGAAACCAGGGTGATCAAGCAGGTGCATAAAAGGATCGCAACGGTGAACAGGCCAGAGCCAAGAAAAATGGGCAATTCCATGAGTTGATACTCCTATTTCAAGTTGGTTGAGTTGGCGGCATTATATCACCGTGTATTTTACACATGCTCCCCCAAAGGTGGGGGAGCATGATGTTATGGTTCCCAAACAAAATGGGTCACGCCAAATAGATACGGCTGGCCGTTGATGTATTCAAAGCCCACCAGCCATACCTTCCAATCGAAGACGGTTTCAGGGGTGGGCGGCTTTACCACCGCATAATAATTGATGTTGACATACCGCCACGGGGTTGGGTACATCGAGGCATACGATGGTTCATTGCAGTGCAATTCATAGCTTGAGTTGAGCACATCGGCTAATTGCGGCTGGACGATTTGTGCGAATGTGCCAATGTCGGTGATGCCGCTGGCGCCGCCGCTGCCCCAATCAATTGCCTGTGGATCGGTATAGATCGTTTGAATGGCAGCCGAAGTGTAGTTGACCGTGTTGCTGTATTGCCAGTAATTTACGTTCAGCCCATGTTTGGGGCTGGTCAATGAACCAAGCAGGGTACCATCTGAAAGAGTGACGGAGTTCTTTAGCTGGGCGATGATCGGCGCAATGCGGGCATCCGCGCAGAAGCCATCGCGGGGAATGTATTCCGTGAGGTAATGGGAATTGACCCACCCGGTCCCTCCGTCGGGGCGAATCACTTCAACCCATTCAGTACCAGCTTCCAGTTGAGTGGGACCCGTGCGCTTGATGTTGATTCCATCAAAGGGGAAGGTGGCAACGATCGAGTTGGAAATGCCCGGAGCGGAATAAACATCAAGCACTCCGCCTGTTGCGATCAATGTAACTGCATATGGCGTGAAGGAGGCGAAACCGCCTTTGGCTGTGAGAAGCCCAAACCAGTAGGGCGTGCCATCGGCTCGTTGGGTCATGTAGAGAATGGCTTCGTCAATACCCTGCGGCCCCAGCCCTGAGACCAGCAGCGCTTGTGACTTGGTTGGGTCGAGCCCCATGAGTGTGTATGGATTTGCTCCACCGAGCAGGGTTGTCAGGTCGCGATTGGGGTCGGAGGTGAGTGCTTTGGGTGAGGCAAGATAATAGGTCTTCAGTTGTTCGATGGCTTCATCTGGCGTGGATGAGGTTCCCTGCGATTGCCAATATGCGATTGCAAAAGTTTCACCCATTGAGGCTTTCAGTGTGCCGTAATCTCGCGTGTTCATGGCTTCAAAAATGGCGCTGAGTGTGGCGGCAGATGTGGGAATTGCAGTTGGGGTTGGTGTGGATGTGGCAGGAGACCAGCCAAAGGTGGCGAGCATATTTTGAATGATGGAGGTCTCTGCGGCATAATCAAAGATCGGGGGTGGCGTTTCGTACACACCAGGAGAAATGGAATGCAGCCTCATTTCGAAACTGATGCAGGCATTATTTTTGAGCGTGGAATAGGCAACCCATTGATACAAACTGCCTGCTGCGCCATCTTCACCGACTTCTTTCAAGAAGGTGGTGTTGTTGATCGTGACAGTTTCAGAGGTCACCAGCATGGATGAGGATGCAATGATGCTGCGACAGGTTTGCAGGTCTTCACGAATGAAGATATCGAAAATCTTTTCCTTCAAGTTGGTGCCTGCGGCAAATGGCAGATTGAGATGAGCGGCGTTGTCATTTTGAATGGCCAGTGTTGCTTCCTTTGGGTATTGGATCTGGAAGCCGTATTTTGAATTGAAATAAACGGGCCAATCGTAGCCGAAAGGAGTTGGGGTGAAAGTGGGTGTGGGGGTGGCTCCCAGCCATGTGAAAGTAGAGACCACATCCTTCAATACGGAAATTTCGGCTGTTTCGTTGAATGCAGGTGGTGGTGTGAGGTAATTACCCAGGTTGATGATGTGCAGGATCATATCGAAGGTGACGCAGGTGTCACCGCGTAAAGTGGAGTAGGCCACCCATTGGTGGAGTTGTCCTGCCGCGCTGTCGCCGCCTGTTTCCTTGAGGAAGGTGAGGCCGTTGATCAGCACAGTTTCAGAGCTGCTCAACATGGACGACCTGCCAAGATAACTGCTGCACGGATTTGCATTTTGCACCGCAATGACTTGCAGTGATTTTTGGCTGAGGTTTGTGCCCGCCGCAATGGGCAAATTCATGCTGATCGAATTCTCCAACATTTCATTGATCTGCGACGATTTTGGATATTTGAATTGGAATCCATGATCTGAATTGGAGTAGGTCAACCAGTCATTGACTTGAGGTGTGGGGCTGGAGGTTGGTGTAAATGTGGGCGTGAGATTCGTGCGGATAATGACAGGTGCCGACCAGAGTGCGCGGTCATTGGTTGCAGAGCCGTTGGCCGACAGGGTGAGGATAAAGCGCACACTGCGCCCGACCAGCGGCGTGAGGTCGAGGTCAATGTTGTTGGGGCGGCCTTCGTTTTGTTCGCGCCATGTCCAAAAATTGGTGATCGTGCCTGTGGAGGTCATGTAATCTAATTTGAAGGCAACGTAACAACTGGTGCCAAATTCACAACCCACCGTCGTGCGGAAATGATCCCCGGGTTGGACGGTCATGGTGGGGTAAATTCCCTGCACATAGCCGTTGTATTTGTTTTGCGGGCCGACCAGCAAAGCGGGGTTGGAATTCGTGGTCCCATCTTCGAGTTGAGACGAATCCATTTTGAGGATGAAGCCGTTTTTATCAGTGGTTGTGCCCGGGCAGGGGAGGATACCCGCACCGCTCTTCCATTCTGCCGAGCAGGCATTGGCGGCAAAATCGTAGCCTGTGTTGAGGGCGGGCGAACCCGTCACATTGATCTCGATCCAGATTGGCATGGAAGCGTTGGTGCCGATTCCGAATAGTTCCCCCGCCGCATTTTTCAGAATCCAGTACCCGCGATATTTTCCAGGTGAAGCGGGTGCCGTCATATTGAGAGTCAGGTCAACGGTCGCACCGGGAGAGATGGCTTTGGGTAGGGGCAGTGAGGTCGGCGCGTTCATCCGCTCGCCGCTGTAATACGTCAGGCTGTAGGCGGTGGTCCACCCGCAGGAGCCGCTGTTTTTGATTCGCCATGTTTTTGTGAAGGCTGAGCCTGGTGAAAAGAGGGTTCCATCGGGCACGGTGATATCTGCAACGAAGGCGGCTTTGTTACAACCTGCCGCAGAGATCGGCGGCGCTGTGGCAAATGGTGTCAGGGTCGGGGTCAATGGCGGCAGTGGTGTCAGTGTGGATGGCGGCGCCGGTGGAGTTTCCACGCTGGAACGTACGATTCGTGGCGACCCCCAAATTGCCCGGTCACCACTGGCAGATCCTACCGAAAGCAGTTTGAGAATGAATTTGACCTTCTTCCCCGCAAGGATACTCAGGTCAATGTCGGCACGATAGAAGCGGCCATCATGGGCTTCCTTCCAACTCCATAATCCCTTCACACTGCCCGTGGAGGTGACGTAATCAATGCCAAAGGTGACGTAACAGCCTGTGGCTCCATATTCGCAATTGACCAGCGTTTGCAGGCGATCACCCTTGCTGACGAGGAATTCAGGATAGGTGGCTTGAATGAATCCGTTGTATTTGTTTTGGGGTACGGTGAGCAGCCCGGGCTGAGAATCGATCGAATCATTTTCAAGGCGGGGAAAATCGATCAGTTGGGAGTATCCACGGTTATCACCGCTGGCACCTGGGTAGGGCAGGATTCCCGATCCGCTTTTCCATTCGGCGTAGGGTGCGTTGGCAACAAAATCATAAATGACGGCGCTGGTTCCCAAAACGTTGATATCCACCCAGAATGGGTCTGTGCCGCTGGTGCCGATTCCAAATGCTCCAGCGGTGATGCTGGGGTCGTTCAAGGCCCAATACCCACGATAGTGACCGCTTGTTTGTGGAGCGGCCAAGTTAATGGAGAGATCCACCATTTGACCGGGGGCAACCTCAACGGGTAGATTTGTTGAGGCAGGCGCACCCAGTTGGTCACCTTTGACAAAGACCAGACTGTAGGAGGTTGTCCATGTGCAGGAGCCAATGTTCAGCAACCGCCAGGTTTTGGTGAAGGTGGTTCCCACGGTATAGGACGTGCCGTCAGGCACGGTCAGGTCGGAGATGAATTGAGCCTGATTACAGGCTTTTGCTGCCGCCGATGAAACCGCAAGTTGGGAAAAAACAAGACCCGCCAATAGCACCCCTGCAAAAAGTTTTCGTGCAAACATCTTGACCTCCAGCCGAACACACGGCTAAATGGCCGAACAGACCTGACAAATCGTCTGTTCAAGTCTTCATCTTTCATGATGACACGAATCAACTTGTTGGAGTGTTGAAATAGCATGACAGGAAAATGGATGGTTTGAATTGTTGGCCCCCAATGAAAGATTTACCCGCAGACCTTGGTCCACGGTCTGCGGGCTTGGTTAAAAAACAGACAGTTTATTTTTCAACTCCATAGCCCTGCATCATGGTCGAATTGACTACGCCCCATTTGGCGTGGATGGGTTCTGCTTTTTTATCTACCTGATTGGTGATCTTCAGGTTTTCGATGGGCGCGAAGGCGTGGAGCATAAAATCGGGCGGGGCTTCTTCTTCCGAGTAGATGGTGCCTTCAATGACATACACGCCCGAATAAATAATGACCTTGTGGGGTGTTTGATGATCTTCCCATACTTCGAGCAAAATATCTTCGGCTGCGGGGTCATCTGAGAACATGGCGACGACGTTTGTCAACGAGGGGATATGCCATTCGGGAAAGGTGCGCGCAGGTGTGTGTATGTTTCCCATGGATCGAACATGGGTATCTTTCAATATCAGGCACCCGCCTGCGGGGTCTTCCACTTCCGCATCGAAGGAGGCAGAGAGTGCCGATGAATCGGAGTCATCAAGACCTTCCACAAGGTATTCATTGGTCAGGATGGAAACGCGGATGTTTCTTATGCTTTTTTCTTGTTTTTTACCGAAAATCATGGCTGTCTCCTTTTTTATTCGATCACGACGCCATCGAGGTTTTCTTCTGATTCGGGGTATTTCATTTTCAAGTCTTCGAGGGTATCCACCAAAATGGTGGAGATCGCCAGATCGCGGAACCATTTGCGGTTGGCAGGGATGATATACCACGGGGCATATTCTGTGCTGGTTTTGCTCAACACATCTTCAAAGGCTTCCATATATTGCGGCCAGAGTTTGCGCTCTTCCAGATCGCCAAGGCGGAACTTCCAGCGTTTGGTGGGATCATCGAGACGGGCCTGCAATCTTTCCTTTTGTTCTTCCATGTCTATATGCAGATAGAACTTCAAAATGGTGGTGCCGTTTTCGGCGAGGGTGCGTTCGAATTCGTTGATCTGGTCGAAGCGTTTTTTCCACACCTCAGGCGGGACAATGTTGTGGACACGCACAACCAATACATCTTCATAATGACTGCGGTTGAAGATGACCATTTCGCCTTTGCCCGGTACCTGCTTGTGGATGCGCCACAGGAAATCATGGTCGAGTTCTTCGGCGGTGGGTGCTTTGAACGCGGCTACTCGCACGCCTGCGGGGTTGACGCTGTCGAACACACGGCGGATCGTTCCATCCTTTCCGCCTGCATCCATGGCCTGTAACACGATCAGCACCTTGTGTTTGTGCTCGGCAAACAACAATTCCTGCAGGGCTTCCAGCTTGCTGTTCAGTTTTTCCAGTTTGGCGAGTCCCTCCTCCTTGCCGCCTTTGAAATTGCCCTTGTCGTTCGGGTCGATCTTCTCGAGATTGATCTTGCTTTCAGGTTTGACCAGAAATTTTTTCATGAACTGCCTCCAGGGTTGATGTGACTTGCGGCTCACGGCGATGACAACACCATCCACCAGCCTGCGCCGCCGGGGTCACCGTTGTTTTGCCAGCCATGCCAGACACCTTCAATGCCCAGCCAATATGCGGAGCGGTTGGTGCCTGTCAATGGGTCGTTGAAGTGGATTTTGGTTCGATTGGGATTTTTGTCGATCGTCAGCCCGGTGACAATGACAAAGTGCGCGCCCGAATTCGGGTCGTTGAGCCGTGAAAGGGTGTCAATAATGACGGGGTCTCCGCTGGTCAGTTTATCGGTCAACAGGGCGAGCGCTTCTTCTGCATTGGTGACGGTTCCGCTTGAGACAAGGCTGGCATATTGGCCAGCGATTTTGACCATGTCATCGGGGCTGGTGAAGGGAGCCTGATCTTCCGTGTAATATCCCTCGGCAAGCGCAAACTCGATCACTTCCCGCTCCGTGATCTGGGTCTCAGGGTAGGCATAGTTATATGCCATTGTGATGACCGCTTCTCCGCAGGAAGTATATTTTGCCTGTGAGAGCGTTTTCACGGGGAGATTCATTTTCCCGCGCAGGCGCAGTTGTCGGTCCCAGTAGGTTTCGTCGCCATCTTTAAAGGGGGCAAAACCAAAGGTCAGCAGGGCGGCAATGCAGAGAAGGTTCAGGATTGCGAGTCTGGGGTGGGGGGAGCTTTTCATGGGAAATTTGCAGTTGTAAATATTCAGATTGGGTACTATTATACAGCCATGAAAATCAAAGCGACGAATACGATTTTATATTGCAAAAAATGGCGCGAGACGGTGGACTTTTATCGTGACGGTTTGAAGCTGCTGCCTCTTTCCAGTACAGACTGGTTCGTGGAATTCAAGTTGAACGAGTCAGCGCGTTTGAGCGTGGCCGATGAAACGCGCACTTCCATCAAGAGCGGTGAGGGGCATGGCCTGACCATCAGCCTGCAAGTAGCCGATGTGGACGAATTGCGCGCCGAGTTGATTCAGGCGGGTTTTGCGCCTACACCGATCAAAGAAGTGTGGGGATCACAAGCGATGTATTTGCGCGACCCTGAAGGAAACAGGCTCGAATTCTGGTCGGGCCGCGCAAAAGCATGAAAGATGTTCTCTTTCACCTGCCAATTGATTTTTTTTCAAATCGCTGTATGATGAAATTGGAAGGAGGAAGAGATGAAAAACGTAAAATGGATTGCTGTGTTTTTTGCCATTCTGTCCGTTTTGATTTTGGTGGGAATTGCATGGAGTGGGTATGGGCTTCTGCGTGTGCCTGAAAAGCATTTGGGTAACCCCGATATCTTGCTTCCAATTTTGGTATCTGTCAGTTCCATTGGCCTGCTGGTGGTTCTTGCTTTTTTGGCGGTCTCATTTTCGGTTTTGGATCTGGCTGATCGCAGTCAAGCCCTGGGGCTTCCAGAAGGCAGTGTGCGAGCGTTGATCTCCCTGCTGCTCATTATGATGTTTGTGATCACATCTATTTTTCTCTATCGCCAGATTCAGTTCAATGAAGAAGGTGTCCAGATTATGGATTACATCGGCATTTCGGAAGATATGCTGAACGACATTCCAAATGAAGAAATTGTTGCTGTTACAGTAAAAAACAATGGTGATGAGCAGGTGTTCGATGTCAAACGCAGAATTGAGGCTGTGAATCAGGAGGCCAGTCAGCGTTTTGCCGAACAGGTGCTTACCACGATCAGCACACTTGTGGTTTCTGTTTCGGCTTTCTACTTTGGTTCACGATCTGTATCTGTGGCGCGCGGAACTGTATCCTCCGCCTCTTCTCCAACCATTCGCAGTATCAACCTGACCGAAGGCAGGCAGGGAGATGCCGCCAAAGATGTGGAGATTCTCGGGAAAAATTTCGATTCGCCCAAAACCGTCAAACTGGTTCGTGATTCTGACGAAATCCCAATCGAGGAGATTTCTGCAAGTGAAACCAGAATCCGCGGAAAGTTTGCAATTCCTGCTGGCATAAATGCTGGGAAATACGATCTGGTCGTGGTCAACAAAGACGGTGGTGAAGATCGCCTTGTAAATGCGTTCGAGGTCAAGAAGAAGGAACCCCCTGCACAAGAACCAGTGGAGGTGACTTCGCCGACGCAGGACCCAGCCGCAGCGCAGGGATGAATCCCTTTAATTTCTCGGTTTTGTAAAAAAAATTAAATCATAAAAAGAGACAGTCATCTTTTGGGGCAAAGGTGACTGTCTCTTTTTCTTTCACCAGAGATTGAATGTGTTTATGCCTTGACCACAACCACGTTCTTCGCAAGGGTTTTGAATCTTTCTCCGTCGGCCTGCACAACCGTAATGGATATGTGACCCGTCTTCCCTGTCTTGATATCCCTGATCGTACCAGCCTTCCCTGCATGGACGCCACTCACAACCTTGCATTGTGCTCCATCTGTTACATTAACTTGAGCTTTCTCATTCATGGGGTATCTCCTTTTCCTGGTTTGATTGGATGTACGGATAAATTTTCAAAAACAGCCATTAGAGAAAGAACGTTTTGACACCTTCATTGGCAAAGTAAGCCAGGTTGAAACTGAGCAATTCCATCGCGGACCAGACATTGCTCCAGAAGAAGTCTGAGATCGGCGAATCTGTTGAGAGGAGAAAGAACACAATTAAGAATCCAAAAGGCCGCAGGAAACTGGCGAATCCCAGCCATTCACGCGGAAGAAAAGGTTCAAGGATCCCAAATCCATCCAGCCCGGGGATCGGCAGCAAATTGATGAACAGGGCGATCATTTGCAGCAGGGCCAGAAGCCCAAGCGCGGAGAGGAACTCGCCTGGCGCTTGCAAAAAGAAATTGTAAAAGGGAATGTTGGCAAACGGCAGCGCAAGCAAAAAGAGACAAAGCAGGTTCGCCAGCGGACCTGCCGCCGAGACAAGGCTGCGATAGCCTGGTTTTCTCAACGCATGGATATTGATGTACACCGCCCCGCCTGGAAATGCAAGTCCGCCCATCAACAGCATTGCCAGAGGGATGACCACACTGATGATCGGGTGTGTGTATTTGAGCGGATTCAGGGTAAGGTAGCCCTTGTTTTCCACGCTTTCATCTCCGCCCCAAAATGCTGTGATGGCATGTCCGAACTCGTGCAGGCAAAGCGAAACAAGCCAGCCGCCGATGATAAAAGCGAACATGAAGACCTGCGGGTTGCTTCCAATGCGAAACCACAGGAACCCCGCCATGCTGATGGTGAACAAAATCAGGCTGATGAAGATCGGGCTGATGCCGTTGCGCATGGCTCGCCCCAGCGTTTTGAACAATTCAGAGGCAGGGACTCGGTCAATGGGCATTTCTTTGATGCTCTTCATGCCAGCGTGGACCTGCTCCGCGGTGATCCCATATTGAGCCAGTATTTGCCCAGCCTGACTCTCAGGGCTGCGCAACATACCCAGCAACAGGGTGGTGGTATCAATGGCATCAAGTCCCTGTTCCTTCATTTCGACGATGGATTCGCTCATGATGGATTCGGTTTCAGCAGATAGCCCCAACCCTCCGCGCTTCTCTCCCGACCCTGTAGCTGCCTGCCCTGCTTCGAGTTTGATCGTGGCGGACACACGCGCAATAAGATTTTCCACTCTCACTTTGAGAACCATCAACACCGCAGCCACTTGTGACCTGGGGAGCTGCAACAGCGCCAGCAGCAACGCCAGCGAGTCAACCGATGACTGTCCATTTTGTTCGGCAATGCGCTTTGCGTTATTGAGCGCAGTCTGTGCGTTCCGTGTCAGTGGGTGAGATGTGTTGGGCATGGAGTGATTATACCCGTGGAGAAAT
>DAOQID010000069.1:0-17675 GCA_035339375.1 Anaerolineales bacterium
ACAACGGCATTGCAAGCGGGTCGAGCAACAGGCTGATCTGCCAGGTGCTAAACATCGGCTTTGCACCTTCCTTCGCCATCGTCCGCGCATATCCACTGGCTTTGTATTGCTCATCGAGCTCAGCCAACTCTTCACGCATCGCATTAGGATGGGGAACGCTTAATATGACAAGCCGCTCCGTCAATTCAGGATGAAGCGCCGCAAAATGCCACGCCAGCCACGCCCCCGCATCATGACCAACGATCACCGCCTGCTTCCGTCCGAGATGCTTTATCAACGCCGCAACATCTTCCACCAACCTCTCCACCCGATAGCCATCTGTGGAAGCAGGCTTGCCCGACTCGTTGAATCCGCGCTGGTCGATTGCCACAACTTGATAATCCTGTGACAACGCTTCGATCTGATGCCGCCACGAATACCAAAATTCAGGGAAACCGTGGATCAACACAACCAACTTGCCCTCGCCCAAGGTGACGTAATGCTGGCGGATACCATCGTTCTCGAAATATCCATCCAGTACACGACGGGTAACGGGGTGATTGAACATCCAACTTTTTGCGAAATTCATTGCGTCACCGGCGGAGCAGGCATTTTGAAGCCTGACTGCATAGTTTCAGGAGCGGTCTTCCCAGAAGCCTGCAGCGGTGAAGGGTGCTTCACCTTTGAAAGCTTCCCTTCCGCCAACAAACGGCGATGTGCTTCTTCCCACGTGGGAAGTTCAGTGCTTTCCTGCTGCCAACGTGTAACCGAAGCTTCAGAGCACATCTCAGAAAGGATACGCATGGCGATCTGGTGTGCGCCCGAGCCGCGATACTTTTTCATCGCGGATTCTTCCGTCCAGATGGTCTTGGTCCAAACGACGTTATTTTTTTCAAAGCGGGTTTCCACGCCAAGGATGCCTTCTGCTTTTTGTGCCTGCGAACTGGTGCGCATGGCATGAAGTGTAAACAACGGCATGAGAAAGATCGAACGGACTCGCAAGCGGGTAATGGATACAGTGTACATTTCTAATTTCCTTTTATAAATTGACGAACGATGGATTCCATTTCATAACGATAGAGTGAAGCGCCATCCACACCAAAGGGCGGCATATTGTTGGAGATCTCCAATGAGACGAGACCATGAACGCGGCTCCAAATAATCATGGCAACCGATAGCGAAAAGATGTCGTAATCCCCTGCAAAACCGCGCCACACGTTGAACATTTGCTCATAACCAGGTTGAATGGAAGGAAAACCCTCTGCATTCAACTCATTGGCTATCCGCAGTTTGTCAATCACACTGACAAGAGCGCTTAAAGAACGTGCCGCGGAAGGCAAGACTTCCATTATCGGCGCTTGGTAGCCAGGAATGGGCGTACCAAAAATCAGCTGGTAACGTTGCGGATATTCCAGCGCCCACTTTCGGTAGGCAAAGCCTATAGCTTGCAAACTCCCCGCTAAGTCGTCCCCTGCCTGGGAGTCGCGTGAGGCGATTTGATAATCTCCAAAAGAAGTGTAGGCATCAATAATGAGCGCGGTGACGAGCGCGTCGCGGTCTGGAAAGTAGTTGTAGATGGCAGGCGCAGTGATGTTGAGTTCGCGAGCGATCGCGCGCAAGGACAAAGCTGCTGCACCTGTCTCTGCGATCTGCTTCCATGCTGTTTCTTTGATGGCTTCCTGCAAATTGGGTATTTGAGTTTTCTTGCTGGGTCTGACCATGTCGGCTCCTTATTTACTATACAGTGTAAATATACAGTGTATAGTAAATATTGTCAAGGCCTAATTGGGACAGAAAAACACAGCCGACTTTCTGTATGAAAGTCGGCTGCGAGTACTTACAGCTTTTTGGTCCAACTTACCCGTCCCATTCATGCACATGATACGGCACATTGATGATCACAATGCCATGCTGCCGTTTCAACTGGCTGCGAAGTAGATCCGCGGTATTTGTGTGCAACAGAGCTGTGACACGCCCATCAGAAACGAACTCCGGGACAACGATGGTGATGGTCTCACCCGCCTGACGCTGGCGGGATATCGCCGATATATAGCCCAACAGCGGTTCCAAAAAGAGGCGATAAGGAGATGCCAACATCACAATGCGGACCCCTCCTCCCCATGTCTCCCACTTCTTGCGAATTTTTTCAGCCTCTGCAGGTTCAATTGTGACATGCACAGCCGTAACATCATCAGACAACATCCGCGCATAACGCAGCGCAGCCAGTGTGCCCTGATGTACCCCACTCACCGGCAAAATGACACGATGTCGTATCGCATGCGGAGGAATGGCGCCAAAATTATCCAGCGAGAGTTTTTTGGCAAGCCTTTTATAGTGATGATGAATGGCAAAGAAGATCGCCACAAGGATCGGTGTAAGAATAAGTACAACCCAGGCTCCCTCTGCGAATTTCGTCACTGCAAACACAACCATCACCACCGCCGTACAGAGAGCACCAAAGCCGTTGATCAACATCCTGTATTGCCACCCGCTTTCATATCTCAGTGTTGAACCTGGCTCAACAATTTCCACGCCTTCTTTGAGGTGACCGATCTTCCACCAACGACGCGCCATGCCTGCCTGTGAAAGGGTGAAGGAAAGGAAAACCCCGATCGCATAAAGCGGAATCAAGCGAGTCACACTTGCCTGAAAAATGATGATCAAAACGGAAGCGATCACTGCCAGTGACACAATGCCGCGAGAATAGACCAGCCGACTCCCGCGATACGTAAGCTGGCGTGGAAGGAACCCATCACCTGCATGAAGTGCTCCAAGGCGGGGAAAATCTGCAAATGCAGTATTCGCAGCCATGATCAAAATAACAGTTGTACCGGAGATCAATAACAGATACGGAATCCCCCTGCCGTCATAGATGGTCCGCGCCAATTGGGAAATGACGGTTTCCTCTTCCGAAAACACAGCATGCACTTTTCCGGTAAGGAACGAAAGCCCGAGGAACAAAGAACCCAGAATCAGCGACATCCAGATCAGGGTAATGCCTGCATTCTTGCTGCGAGGTTCCTTGAAGGCGGTTATGCCATTGGAGATGGCTTCCACACCGGTCAAGGCAGTAGTGCCATTGGCAAATGCATGGAGAAGAATGAAAGGTGTAATCACCGATATGACATGGTGAGCTTCGAAATGCGGAGCATCAATCACCATACCCAACGAACCGGTAAAGTAACGGAACAACCCATAGCCCACCGTGGCGATCATTAAAACCACAAAAAAATAAGTTGGAATGGCAAAAGCCGTACCAGACTCTTTCACACCCCTCAAATTCACCAACATGATAAGCAGTACGGCAATAACCGCGATTGCCACCCGATACGGAAATAAACCCGGGTAGGCAGAGACAATCTGTGCAACCCCTGCCGAAATAGACACAGACACTGTCAAAATATAATCAGTGAGAAGTGCTGCGCCAGCGGTTTGGGCGGGCAATTCGCCAAGATTGTCACGAGCTACAATGTATGCGCCACCGCCACCGGGGTAGGCATGAATCGTCTGCTCGTAAGAAATGGTCACAATTGCCAAGAGGGTGATAATGGCAAGGGAAATGGGAAAAAGATATCCGTATGCCACTGTGCCAGCCGCTGCAATTACACCCAATATTTCCTGAGTGGCATACGCAGTGGAGGAAAGTGCATCAGAAGCAAACACAGCCAGCCCAACCACCTTCCCAATGGTTTGATGAGATGCATCCGCAGTGGATAAGGGACGGCCAATAAGCCATGAACGCAGGGTGCGTGGAGGTTTGTAGTCTATATCCAATTCAATAATGGAAGTTTGTGAGTTTTTATTTTCGTTTGTATTAATCATATCGTCATCACTTCAGTTAATTCATGTTTTTACGACCGCACTAATCAAACAATGCATTCCAGCCCAAAATGGCCCCGACTTCGGCGAAAAGGGAAAAATACAGCATGGACGTATGAACCCAATCTTGCGGCAGTTGAACAATTTTTGCCTGCAGCCAAAAGAAAGCAAACACAAGACCAATGGAGCCGCCCCAAGCCATCAGGCTGGAAGCCCTCTCAGCAAATGACTGGGTCTCACGATGCGCAACACCATCAAGCATGTAAACAGTGCAATTCAAATTTGCGGAAAGGAATTGATGAAGGGGCCTGCGATCAAAGCCTGGGTATGGCGCGGGGAAACAGACAACCATATCTTCCTGCCGAAGATCGGTCAAAACGGAGGCGGGCCAGTTCTCTCCGATCTCAATTCTCGATTCGATGGAAAGTTTTTCCGCTTCCATCATCGCAATTAAAGCGACAAGCTGCCTGCGCAGGCTCAGCTCGCAAACAGCATCCTTACAAAGACCGTAAAACAAAATACAGCCGTTGAAGGAATTCGTTAATTCTCCAAGTTTCCGTGCAACATAGGCAATATCCATCTCAATTTCAGGTACCAGCACGATTAATCGACGGGCAGTCCCAAGGTCAACGGCGGAAACGGGGGGAAGGGCAAAAACGGGAGGAGTCAAATCCACTTTTTTCATTTCACCTCACAGATGAGTGAATCCTACCCCTCTGATATAAAGCGATGACAAAAATTCCAGGCAATTGTATAAAGAACAAATAAAAACGCCCTTTTGCAAGGGCGTTGTAAGGCGTGGAGTGGTCCTGTTTATTCATCCGCAATAAAGCGATAGCCAATACCAGGCTCAGTGAGAATGTAACGCGGACGTTCGGGATCGAGTTCCAGTTTCTTGCGAAGCTGCCGCATATAAACACGCAGGTATTCAGTATGATCTGCATCAGCGGGCCCCCAAACATGTGAAAGGATGCTCTGATGCGTAAGCACGCGTCCGCGGTTACCCGCCAAATACGCCAGCAATTTATATTCAGTGCCTGTCAATTTCACTTCATCTTCACCAAGCTTGACAACATGCCAGGCCAGATCAATCGTCAACTGCCCGGCTTTGACAACCTTACTCTGAGGCCCCGGCTGGCTCGCCGCATGCCGCAAGGCCACACGTACACGCGCCAGCAGTTCTTCTATGCCAAAGGGTTTCGTCAGGTAGTCATCTGCACCTTTATCGAGCGCAGAAACTTTATCACGTTCGCTATCGCGTACAGAAAGAATGATGATCGGGCATTGAGTCCACTCGCGCAAGCGGACACAAACCTCAGCGCCATCCATATCCGGCAGGCCCAGATCAAGGATCACAATATCCGGCACATTTGCCGCAGCCAAAGTGAGACCCTCGTTTCCGCTGCTTGCAGTGGAAACCTTGAAGCCCTTTTCGGTCAAGATCGTGCGGATGGCACGCTGGATCTGCAATTCGTCATCCACTACGAGAATGTGCGGTGAATTACTCATTCGGTCTCCGTATCCATCGGAAGTTTGGGCGGCGGCACGCCTTCCCAAATCAGGGGCAGGGTAAAGTTGAAGGCCAATCCATCAGGAACATTCTCAGCCCAAAGGCGCCCGCCATGTACCTCGATAATCCCTTTGCAAATTGAAAGACCAAGGCCGGTACCTGTAACCCGGTCGGCGGCAGTGATACGAAAGAATTTTTCAAAGATCCTTTCAAGGTGCTCCCTTGGAATTTGCGGACCCTGATTGCCAACCACCACGTGAACAAAATCATCTTCCACAAAAGCACGCACCCGTATCAAAGTTTTTGCAGGTGCGTATTTCACTCCATTACTCAACAGATTCGTAAATACCTGCTCGATTTGGACATAGTCCACAGGTACAAGCGGAAGGCTCTCGGGCACGTCCACTTCAAGGATGTGTTCATCCAAAAGATGTTTCATGCGCGCCAGCACACCTTCAACGATCTCAGCCAGAATATTCCATTCCCGTTTGGGTTTAAGCGCACCCGACTCGATCCGCGACATATCCAACAGGTTTCCAACCAGAATATTTAAATGGTCGGCTTCTTCGTCAATGGCGGCGATCAACTCCGGTCGTGCAGGCGATTCCCAATTGATTTCATTGCTGCGCAGACTCGAGGCTGCCGCTTTAATCGTGGAAAGAGGGGTTCGCAATTCATGCGAAACAGAAGACAAAAGAATGGATTTCAAATGGTCACTCTCTTCAAGGACTCGCGCACGTGACTCGGCCTGAACAAGCCGCGCCCGTTCAAGTGCCACGGCCCCCTGACTGGCAAAAGTCTGCAATAAACGCTTCTCACTGGACGTAAGAACTGGTCCTGCTCTCCAAACACGTATCTCCCCGAGAACACCTCGTGCTGCCTCAATGGGCACCAACCATTCGGGAGGGCGCTGCGGTTGACCGGTTTCAAGCACGCTAAACTGAAAAGGTTGTCCACCCACAATATGGACCGTAACCGCCTCACCCAACAAAACTGCCTGTACCTGTCTGGCTAATATTTGAACAATGACCTGTTCATCATGCAAGCCCGCCAGAGCGGTGCTCAATTCGTAAAGCTGGGTGGCTTCGCGTTCGCGGGCAGTCGCTGCAGCCAGACTTACCTGCATACGCCCCACCAACTGGCTGATCACAATTGCTACAACAAGAAAGATGACAAGAATTACGACATCTGTTGGGCGATGGACAGCAAAGGTGTAATAAGGTTTGATAAAAAAGTAATTAAATGCAAGAAAGGTCATCAATGCGCTGGCGATCCCCGGGCCAAACCCCAAAAAAGCAGTGACCAACCCCAGCGGGATTAAGTACAACAATGCAATCAGGGTTGTGTCCAACGCCTCGCGCAAGACAAACAAGACCGCCGTCACAAAGGCGATCACAACAAAAGCCAGAACATATTGAGACGAACGAAGAAGGAAAGGTGAAGTTCGCATTGGGGCAAAGGAGATTATACCTTTTGCCTGCCGGGCAAAACTTACCAACGATCAAGATCAGGCAAGTTCGCGGTCTGCCCTGATCAGAATCTCATCCAACGTGCCTATCGTTTCATCCGAAAGCGGATCAAGCACCGGCCCGGCAAGAATCTCTTCCACTTTTTTACGTGCAGCAGAATACATGGATGGCTTGCCTAGCTGCAACCATTGGTCGAGGGTGTGACGGTCCAACAGGTCGGAAAAGTGAACCTCCTTGCTGCGGGCAAATTCAAGCGTGGATTTGCGGGAGAGAAAATTTCCACCCGGGCCAACGGCCTGAACATCTTTTGTCAGTATTCTTCCGGGAGCGGAATCCACTCCTTGAAAAATGCGTTCGCAAAAATGCGCGATTTCATTATCCACCACGATCTGCTCGAGAACGAGAAGCTGGTCACTTTCAACAACACCAATGCCGAGGACGATATCTGACCCTGCCAACACTGGCGGGATGGTGGTGATGACTTTTTCGAGCACAGCATCTGCCCCTGGCTCGCGTGCGTCGGCTGTGCAACCCGCTGAACAGGAAGGAAGATCGTAGAAACGTCCCATTTCGATCAGCGCGGCAGACATCAATCCCATTTCGGGAGTACCACCCAAAAACGCACCGTTCCGCATATCCATGGTGCCGGTGGCGCTGCTGAATATCATCGGGCGGCCAGGGTGCGCCAGTTGATAGGTGACGAGTGAAGAAAGGGCTTCAGCATCGGCCAGACAGATCGCGCCAAATAAGCTGGCAGGGCCTGTCATACCAGGTGCGGGCATGGGCAACACCATGATGGGAACATCCAAACTTCCCATTTCGATATAGGCATCCATCATGGGGCCGTCGTGTATGAGCGGTGAAACAGGGCAATAGGTCAATGAGTAGGCATGGCGGGCGCGGACTTCATCTTCACTGCCCATGACGGCAACAAGCATTTCTGCAAAATACGGGGTTTGATTGACGAAGTGCAATTCGTGTTCACCATGTTTTGAACAAAACTTCATCATCGCAGCCCATTCATGTAACGGACGGGAATAATCGGGCTTGTCTTCGGCAGAGGTTGGGGGCCAGGCCATGACGCCCATATCCATGGCTTGAAAAACGCGCAATCCATTCTCATTATCTTTGAGGGTACCGTAGCGGTGTTCGCCTGTGTAAAAATCCTGTGCGAAGGAGCCCGTGCCATCCAGACAAAAGCGGGTCACAGGCGATGGCATGGGGTAATCAAATTTCGGGTTACGTGCCCCAAGCACAAAAGACCTGGGAGTGGATGCAAGTGCCTGTTCCACCAATTCAGGAGGAATGTAGGCAATGCGCTTCTCACGATCCACACGTGCGCCATTGTCTTCGAGAAGTTTCAAGGCTTTGTCGCTATGAAACTTTGCGCCCGTAGTTTGCAGAATTTGTAATGCCTCCTTGTGAACCTGCTCTTTTTCAGTATCACTTAGAATCTGACTTTGAAAACGCATAAAGTTATCCTCTCATTTCACGGGCACGCTGTTCAATTCTTTCAAGCTCGCGTTCAACATCTTCATCAAGCGGCAGGGGTGAATGTGTGTCGAGAATCTTCCGCACCTTGGGTTTCAACTCATCCAGAATGGTCGGTTTACCGGAGGCAGCCCAGGCTTCGTAGGAATTTCGGGCGTCGTAATCGGTCATATACACTTCCCCATTTCGCAATGCCTCGCGGGTGGAACGTCGACTCAGGAAGTTACCGCCATGCCCAACGGCAGCCAGATCCACTTCGAGCCATTCCTTGACCCGCGTATCAATTCCTGATGAAAGCCGTGAAGAACGATGAAACACCTCCACGTCAATTAATAACTGTTCCAGGCTCAACAACAACGACCCGCCCAATTGACCAGGCCCCACCAACAGATCAGGCCAGGACAGTGTAGCCATGACCCAATTGAGAGCGCGTTCATAACTGGCACGTACACCGGGCGCGTAATGCCCTGTGCTTCCAGCCGAGGTCTCCACCGGCAGGCCGTAGGAACGTGCTACTTCAGTGATGGCGGCTCCCATCAGTCCATGTTCCACTTCACTACCTGTGAAACGGCCCGTGTATGGGTCCATGATGGCAGGCGAGGCGGCATAGATGATGGGCGTCCCCGGTGATGCGGCCTGCACCAAACACAGCATGGCGAGCGTCTCGCAGTTCGCCTGCAAAATCGTGGAAATCAAACTGGCGGGTGCCGTTCCACCCATCATTGGCATGGGCATGATCGCCACAGGCACGCCCCAATCGATCACTTCAAGGTAGGCATCGGTGTGTTGTTCTTCCAGCACCATGGGCGAGATGGGCGTGACCAGATAAGAGAAGGGACGCAATTTACGTACATTCTCTTTTCCGCCAAATACAGTTCCCAGCACTTCCAACATCCAGCGTGATTCTTCGATGGTGTGGGTGCAATCCTGCAGGTGTTTTGAGAAATTCCCCACCATTTGATGAAGGTATTTCACATAATCGCCAGCGGATTTTTGAAAAAAGCCCGGGTCCACCATTGACCAGTACACCCCCACTTCATCCAACGAATCGATCATGCGGGTGGCGCCCAGCCAATCTTGAAAATTCGCCTCCCGCCGCTCGCCGGTCTGCTCGTCAATTGCAAAAGACGCACCGCCATCGGCAACCAGCGAACAAAGGTTTGCATTCAACGGAAATTCCCAATTGGGACGCCTGCCGCCCAACGAAAAACTGCGCGGCGCCAATTGCAGACATTCTTCGACCATCCCGCGTGGAAAACGAACCACATTCGTAGTGGCGTTTACTTCCGCGCCCGCTTTTTTGAGGAATTTCCTACCCTTGGCCGTATCCACCCGCACGCCGGTGGTTGCCAGAATGGAAAGCGTACGCTCGTGAATCTGCGCGATCTCATTACTCGACAAAACCTTCAAGTCTGTTTCCATAATCTGCTTTCCAACTGCAACCTGCCAAAGCTACCCTAATTCTTTATCTGCGGCAGCGACAATACGAGCCAATTCTTCCTGCTGGCTTTTTTCGAGCGGTTCGGGTTGGTGATTTTCGATGATCCATCGCACACGTTCACGCGCCACTTCAACCGGGTCACGGTATTTGTTCTGCGCATCCAATTCATGGGTCACGCCGCGCACAAGCGAGGTCTTCATATGGGCGCGGGTATGCTTTTGCCCGAGGAAATGCCCGCCCGGCCCCACATTTCGGATCGCTTCCATCGCAAGCGAGTCTTCATCAACTTCCATGCGTTGGAGATAGGCACGGGCACGTTGATACAAATCATCATCCAAAATGATCTGTTCGGGGAATAAACGCGTATAAGTGCGCGAGAGCCCCATGCCAGTGACGATCTCCGGGCTGGCAAGCCCAGCCAAAAATGGATCGAGTGCAGGCTCTGCGGCAGCCTGCCATGTGCCGGTAACAACTGAGTCGGTGCCGTAACATGCGCCCAGTGAAGGCATCCCCCAATGATGCGCCATATCCACCACGCCGTAGCGTCCACGTGCATCACGCGGATAGCTGACATAACCACCCGTGCGCATATCAGCCCAGGCCTGCATCATCGAATGATAAATAGGCGCGCCGGGGAACATCAACTGCATGAGGACTGTGGCGCTGATGATCTCTGCATCTGCCATGGCCAAGGCCCCCGCCTGTGTGATCGGAGCGGTCGTCCCTAACGTGGGCATGGCCAAAAAGCCGACAGGAATCCCCGCCTCGGCAAAAACCATCGCGGCCTCAATGCCGGGCTGGTCCTGCATCAGCGGAGAGACCGTACAGATCAAAGACGAAAGCGGCGGACGTTTGCGTAACTCCTCTTTGCTGCCAGTAATGACAGTCGCCATTTCCACGGCATAAGCGGCTTCACGCCCACCCATAATGGTCTCTGACTGAAAATGCTTGACCGTGTTATTCCACCCGATCTCCAGTTCATGCAAAGGGGAAGTGCGGCCGCAATCCTGTGCGCTGACCATGGGCCAATAAAACCCGATCGAGGGAAGATAATCGGCAACCCGCGCCATCATACCCACATCAGCCTTGCTTGAAGGGCGGTATTGGCGTGTTTCAAGATCCACAACCTCCACCCCGCAGCCATCGGTTGTGAAGTAGGTCGTCCCTTCCTGAAGGTTGAGGTCATATTCGGGCACACGCGCACCCATGACGAAATAACGCGGCACGGTTTTCATCGCTTTGAAAACCATGTCGCGTTTAATTTTGACCACCTGGGTATTTTTATCCACATCGGCGCCGTGTTCGATGAACACATTCAAGGCGCGCTCGGAAGGGAATTTTATGCCAACGTTTTCAAGAATATCAAGTGTGGCTTCTTGAAGTGTATCCAGTTGCTGTTCTGTAAGATATTGAATTCGAAATGCGGAACGAAGCGGTTCAAGTGCAGGACGATTGCCAGACATAAAATACTCTCCTTTATTCGAATGGGATGATTCAAACGGCTAAAGCCGTAAAACTACACTTCGCCAACCTTTTCAAGCACCTTGTATGGGTCAAAGGCATCACGCAAGCCATCGCCGATGTAATTTATGGAAATAATACTGAGGAAGATCATCAACCCGGGGAAGATCGCCAGCCAGGGATATTTCGTAAAATGCTCCTGCGCATTGCTCAACAAATTACCCCATGAAGGCGTGGGCGGCTGAATACCGAATCCCAGAAAACTTAATCCCGACTCTTCGATGATGGCGTATCCGAATTCAAGGGTTGCCTCCACAATGATCGGACCGATGGCATTCGGCAGAATGTGCCTCGCAATGATTCGAAGGTCAGATCCACCCAGGGCACGCGAAGCAGATATAAAGTCCGTTTCTCGAAGCGTGAGGAAGGTCGCCCGCACCAGTCGCGCAAACGTCGTCCATCCAAAAACACCAATGACCATGCTGATCGTCAGGACGTTGTTCTTTTCAAAGAGCGGAGCATCCACTTCACGCAGAATTGCACTCAGCAAAATGAGCACAAGAAAAGAAGGCAGTGAAAGGAAAGAATCGGTAAAACGCATCAGAATGCCATCCAAAACGCCGCCATAATAGCCAGCCAGCGCGCCAATGGGCACACCGATCAAAAGTGAGATGACAACAACCAACGCGCCTACCGTCAGCGAAATGCGCCCGCCGAACAACACACGGGTGAACAAATCACGCCCAAGTGCATCGGTGCCCATTGGATGGCTCAGGGATGGCGGGTTGTTTCGTTCTGAAAGATCCGAAGCCTCGGGGTCATAGGGGGAAAGTGGCGCCAACAGCGTTAACACTGCCAAAACGAATATGATGGCAAAACCGAAGATCGCACCCGGGTGGCGGCGGAAGCGTTTCCACACTCCTGCGCCCATGCTGGCCGATTGAAACGTGGCGGCGGATGCCTGTAGCTCACTCACAAGTGGATGATTGGATTCTGGTCTGTTCATGAGCTACTCAAATCGGATGCGGGGATCAAGATAGGCATAGACGATATCAGCCAGCAGGTTCGAAAGAATGATGAACCCTGCGCCAATGATCAGCACCGCCAACAAAATGGGGTAATCGCGGTCGAGCGCCGCCTGATAATACAACCTGCCCATACCAGGCCACGCAAAAAGGATCTCCACAAAGACCGCGCCGCCGAAAATATAAGGCAGGTCCAATGCCAGCAAAGTGACAAGCGGGATCAGCGCATTGCGCAAAGCATGTTTGGACAAGACCTTGAGATTCGAAAGCCCTTTGGCACGCGCAGTGCGGATGTAATCCTGATGGATCACCTCCAGCATGCTTGAACGAAGGAAACGCGAATACCATGCCACCCAACCCAGCGCACCAGTCGCCACAGGCAGAATCAAGTGAATGACACGGTCGCCAAGGTCGAAACCAGTGCTGTTGGATGAGGTCATGCCGCCCGGAGGCAGCAATGGTTCACCCGTGAATGGATTTTTGAGCCAGGCATAAAAAATCAGAATCAGGATCAAGCCCAGCCAAAATTCAGGAATCGCCTGCCCTGCAAACGAAAAGGTTGTCACCGTAATATCAAAGGTGGAATACTGACGAATGGCAGAAATGATTCCAATGGGCAGCGCGATCAACACCGCCACACCCATCGTGACCGTCATCAAGTAGATGGTATTCGGCAGCCGCTGACCGATTTCCGTCAATACAGGCTGACGGGTGCGGAAGGAAAAGCCAAAATCGCCGCGCAAAATTCCCTGCCGCGTGCCGTAGCTGTCCAAAACACCATCGCCATCTTTGTCCACCTGCATCCAGTCGTTGCCAACAAGCCAGACAAGATATTGCGTCGGCAGGGGTTTATCCAGCCCAAATTGACGCTTCAGCAATTCAGCCTTGTCAGGATCAATGTGCCGGCTCTGCCCCTGACCCGCAAGCGGTCCCCCCGGCGCAAGATTGACCAGCGCAAAAAGCAGGACACTCAGCAAAGCCAGCAGGCCAGCCGTTTGCAATAAACGCCTGAAAATGTAGGTAGCCAAGTTATTTCAACACCCAATCGGCGGAATTCCACGTCACAAGATCGTTCGTGGAGGATTGTACGTTTTGCAGACGGGCATTGTGCGCATCCGCATTTGAAGCCGTGAACAGCAACAACTGCGGAATTTCAGCATCCAGCAGCTTGGCCATTTCACAGAAATCCTTCTGACGTTGTCCTTCATCCAGTGTGTACACATTGCCCAACAGGGTATCAAACTGTTCATTTGACCAACGGCTGTAGTTATAGCCAGCATCGGGCACGGCTGCATCCGTGGAATAATAACTCCAGAGAAAATCGGTTGGGTCCACGCCTGAATAACCGTCATCCCAAATATCCATGTCAAAATTACCGCTTTGTTCAATACCGCCATCGGTGGAAGCCGCCCACAAGACGCTGCCTTCCACAATGGTCAGGTTGAGTTTGATTCCGATATTGCCCAGCTGCTCGGCAATATACTGCTGGGTCAATTCCAAAGGCTCGCCATATTCAGAGTAGGTGATGAATTCCATCTCCATCTTGTAGCCTTCTTCAGCGGTGGAACAGCCGCGGCATTCACGCACCCCATCGCCATCGGTATCCTTCCAACCTGCTTCCTCCAGCAGAGCAGATGCGGCAGCGGGGTCAAATTTCGGGCGCGGAATATCGCAAGTGTACGGCGGGCGGAAGAATTCCGTCCAGGCGGGCTTGGCATACCCGAGGAAAAACTCCTTCGAAATCGTATCCACATCGATCGCAGCACGAATCGCCTGCCGCACGCGCAGATCAGACAAAATCGGGTGCGGAGTCGCTACAGGGTCGGTGGTGCCCTTCGCCGCCAGATTGAAAAAGATACGCATCACCCAGCGATTCGTGGGGCTGGGGTCCACGCTCACATTGGCCTCACCCTGCAGGTCTGAAACCACCTGCTCATTCGTCCACATATCCAGATCGGCATCGCCGTTAATGAGCATGGTCTTGCGCACCGATTGATCGGGGATGATCCGCACTGTAACCGCGTCAATCCCTGGCTTGCCCTGCTCAAAATATTTCTCGTTTTTCACAAACGTCATGTGGTCGCCGTTCACCCACTCGGTCAACACGAATGGGCCATCGCTCAATGGCTTGCGGGCACACTCCCATGAAGCAAACCCCTGTGAGGCATCGCAATAATGCGCAGGCCAGATCACAACCTGTTCCCCGCCAAACTGTGTCAAGTAGCCTGGGTAAATGCTGTTGTAGGAAATCGTGAACGAGTGATCGTCCAACTTCTCCACACTGTCAATGTAATCAATGCCTGGGATCCAGCCGCCAGTTTCGGGATTAATGATCGATTCGTAGGTAAAGATCACATCATCAGCCGTAACAGGCGTCCCATCCGCCCACTGCACATCCTCGCGCATCTTCCATGTCACGGTCATTGTCCCCGCATCGTCATCAACAACCACATCGCCATTTTCAAGGGTCGGCAATTCCGCCGCCAGCTCGGGGAAGACCTTGCCCTCAGGGTCAATGTCACTCAAACCTAACATCACCAATTCCATGACAAGGGCATCATACCCAGTATCAGCGATGATGGGGTTGAAAGAAGGCGGGTCTTCAGGAATGACGATCGTAATGCTATTCTGCGCCGAATCGGCAGGAGCATTCTGCTGGCACCCAAACAGGCTGGTCGCCGTCAATATAATAATAAAAAACAACGATGTAAGTTTTACTCTGTACATCTCTCCTCCGATTTACCTTGGATTTGTTATTACGATTATATGTGCCGTACTTTACTTCCCAAAATTATTGCATACTTTACCCAATATGTCATGTGATTTTCATCTCTGTTTCGCGGATATGAACCCGCATCCCGCCCAGCCGATGATTGCCTCAGCGTCAAAAAAATTCTCTCCCCGAAAACGCGGACTTAAGTCCGCATTCCTCAGGACTTCACTCTTTCATTCTTCGGGTCATACAGCGGGCGCAATGACGCTTTTGCAGAATACATCACATTATTCACCTCAACCTCAAACCTGCCATTCTTGATGTACTCCTCATTGATCGGCTCATCATCTTCGATAATGGACAAACCCACCGCACCACCCAACGTGAAGCCATAAGCCCCCGAGCGGACATACCCCACGATCTTCCCGTTGCGATAGATCATTTCGCCATAATACAACAATGGTTCGGGGTCATCCAAAATCAATTGCACAAAACGCTTTTTGAGCGCACCTGCTTCTTTTTGTTTCAACAGCGCCTCTTTACCGATGAATCCATTCGGCTTGTTGAAATCCACAAGGAAACTCAAACCCGCTTCAAGCGGTGTATCGGTGCCGTCGATATCATGGCCGTAATCGCGATAGCCTTTTTCAATGCGAAGGGTATTGAGTGCCTGCATCCCCGCCAGTTTTACGCCCAAATCCTTCCCTGCTTCGAGAAGCGCATCGAAGGTCGTCGGCGCAAACTCGGTGGGGATGTACAACTCGTACCCCAACTCGCCCTGATACGTCACACGGAAGGCCAATGCGCGTGCGTAATGCACGTCAATTTCTTTCATGGACATGTAGGGAAAGGCCTCGTTCGATAGATCTGCACTGGAAAGACGGCTGAGCAATTCGCGTGATTTTGGTCCCTGCACGTTGATCAAGGCGTACGCTGAAGTCATATCCACAATGAAGACCTGTTCCCCTGTTTCAGTGTGCCGCTGCATCCATGTTTCCACATGGCGATGTGCAAGGTCAGAGCAAACGACCATGAAGGATTCTTCGCCAATGCGGGTAACGGTCAGGTCCGCTTCGATGCCGCCACGGGCATTCAACCACTCGGTATAGACGATCTTTCCGATCGGCACATTGATATTGCTGACGGAGATCCGATCGAGCATTTTTTGCGCATCGCGCCCCTGCACCAGAAATTTGGACATCATCGAAGTGTCCATGAGAATCACATCTTCGCGGCAGGCTTTGTGTTCGGCGGCGTTGTATTCGAACCAGTTTTGCCTGTCCCAACTGTATTTTTCAACCCTGGCTTCCCTGCCTTCAGGAGCAAACCAATCTGCATATTCCCAGCCTGCAGAAGAAGCGAAAAAAGCGCCGTGTCTTTCCAGCTTTTCATGCAAAATGGATTTTCGCACGTTGCGCGCAGTTTGCAGCTGCGAGTTTGGGAAAGTCTCCTTGTACATCATGCCAAGGATTTCCACGATGCGGTCGTTCAAATATCGTTGGTTGTTTTGATATGGCAGCATTCGGTCAAGGCTGATCTCGCCCACATCCAATGGCGGAACTCCATCCACGATCCAATGCGCAAGGGTGTGACCGACCCCGCCGCCAAGCAAAATACCGAGCGAATTCATGCCTGCCGCCACCCAGAAATTTTTCAACTCGGGGGCTTCCCCAACCAGCATGGTCATATCGGCGGTGAAACTTTCGGGGCCGCAAAACAGTTTACGAATGCCCGCTGTTTTCAACACGGGCACACGCTCCATGGCGGCTTCGATGTAAGGCATCATACGATCCCAATCGGGTTGAATTTCGCCAAAGGCAAAGTTTTCAGGAATACCGTTCACGCCCCAGGGTTTGGCAACGGGCTCAAACAACCCCAGCATCAATCCACCCACTTCTTCACGGAAGTAGGAGTATGTGTCTACATCTTCGAGGATGGGCAGGTTGGCATGGACGCCTTCAATGGGTTCGGTCAGCAAATAATAATGTTCGGCAGCCTGCAATGGGATGCTCACCCCCGCCTGTGCGCCGACTTTACGTCCCCACATGCCTGTGCAGTTAATGACATATTCGGCTGAAATGGATTCGCCCGTCTTCGTCACCACACCAACGGCGCGGCCCATTTTCTTCGTAACAGAATCAACTTCAACGTTTTCAAAGATGCGCACGCCCAAATCGCGGGCGCCTTTGGCCAAGCTCATGGTCACATCCACGGGGTTGGCGCGCCCGTCATCGGGGAAATAAAATCCAGCCGTTACACCTGTGGGGTCTGCCAATGGCCAAAGATCTTTGAACTGTGACGGGGAAATTTCCTGCGCCTCGATTCCAAGCGAACGGGCAAACGCGGCGTTCTTTCGAAGAAAGCGCAAACGCGAAGCGGAACTTGCCGCCTGCACATACCCAACAGGTTTGAAGCCTGTGGAAATGCCAGTCTCTTTTTCAAGGTTGCGATACAGTTCACGGGTGTAATGCGCAAGTTCGAGCATGGTCTCGGTGTAAAACCCGCCGCACACCACCAACCCTGCCGCATGCCATGTTGTCCCAGAGGTGAGTTGTTTTCGTTCAAGGACGATGACATCCGTCCAGCCAAGTTTCGCAAAATGATAAGCTGTACTGCACCCGATCACCCCGCCGCCAATAATCACCACCCGTGCTTGTGAAGGAAGAACCTGTTCCATTTACCGCTCCTGTGTTGCTGAAATGGATTTCACCGTCCAGCCAAGGATACAGGAATTTTATATTTGGGGCAAGAGGAAAAACAAGTTACA
>DAOQID010000069.1:17775-22084 GCA_035339375.1 Anaerolineales bacterium
CAATTTTGAACACACAAGTTCCACACAATTCCTCCACCCTTATGTAATTCTCCAGTAGGAAAATAAGATTCAATAAAGCATTCGCTTTATCCCCTGTTCATACAGGCAGGGCCACACAAAAAAAATTATTACTGGAGAAAAAGAATGAAAAACAGAAAATGGTTGACCTATACTCTGGGAACCTTGTTAACCTTGATCGTCCTTGCTGCCGTGGGCGGCGCGGGCTTCCGCATCGGGATGATGCAAAACGTCTCAGCCATGACGGGACGCCCCGCATTTGCTCACAACTTTGACGGCGATTTCCAGCCGCCGATGCAGGGAAATCACCCAAATGACGGCAATTCCAAAAACGGACAAATGAATCCACACCAGGATAACTTCCGCGGCAATGACCGTGGCGGCGGTCCGCGCTTTTTTTCGCCCATCTTCGGACTGATCCGTTTGGCGGCGCTGGCGGCCCTGCTCTGGCTCGGGTACAAGTTTGTGCAGAAGAGCGGCTGGAAGCTGACCCGTGTAACACAAGCACAGGCAGCCACAGAAACGCCTTCCACACCCGTTGAAACCGAAAGCGCAGCCCCAGTCAACAGTGACGAGAATAAGGACGAGGCTTAGAGTCAGCCTTTTGAACAGAATCAAACACCCGCTTCGGTCTATCTATCGAGGCGGGTGTTTTCTCCACAAAAGCACATAATTTCTTCACAGCTACATCCCCATGCCTTATGAGATAATACGACCAACAAACTTTCAAATACAGGCCATTAAACAGAGAGAATGCCCATGCCACAAACCATCCTGATCGTTGACGATGAAAAACGCCTTGTTTCCCTTGTACAAAGTTACCTGATGCAAGAGGGGTATCGTGTCGTCACGGCGTATAACGGCAAAGAGGCATTGCCCATTGCTCAAAAAGAAAAACCCGATCTCATCATTTTGGACATCATGATGCCCGAAATGAACGGGTACGATTTTATGCGCACCCACCGCACCGAAGCCGACACTCCCATCATCATGTTGACCGCCAAAGTGGAAGACGATGACAAGGTGATCGGCCTGGAACTGGGCGCGGACGATTATGTGACCAAGCCCTTCAAGCCGCGTGAACTCATGGCACGTGTGCGCAATGTGCTGCGCCGCACAGGGAAAAACGAAGCCAAGGCCAAGACCCTGCGGGCAGGCGAGATCACAGTCAACCGAGATACCCGCGAGGTGCTGGTGGTGGACCGCAGCATTGACCTGACGCCATCCGAGTTTGACCTGCTCACGGCGCTCATGTCATCTCCGGGGCGTGTGTTCTCTCGCCTCGACCTGTTGGATGTGATCCAGGGTGTTCGTTATGAAGGCTACGAGCGCACCATTGATACGCACGTCAAAAACCTGCGCGCCAAGATCGAAAATGACCCGCGCAAACCGCGCTATATCGAAACCGTGTATGGCGTCGGCTACCGCCTGAATAAAGGCTAGGCATGAAACTGACCTCCAAATTGATCCTCGCGTTTTTGGTTGTAAGCCTGTTCAGTACAGGCATTATTGTTGTGATCACACGCGTTGCCACAAACCGCGAGTTCGACAAATTCATCAGCGACCAGTACAAAGCAGATCTGGTAGAACAACTTGCCCGTCATTATCAAAAATACCAAACCTGGGATGGGCTGGAGACAAATTTCAACCCGTTCGACAACGACCACTTCAGACCTGACGACGGCCGCCCCGCCTTCTTCTCCATCGCAGATACAGACGGCAGGATTCTAGTTGCAGGCGCGGGATACCGCCCCGAAGAAATTGTCAGCGCCGAAAAACTCAACAAGGGCACCCCAATTCAAGTTGAGAATGAAACGGTGGGCATCCTGCTGGTAAACACTTCGCCAGAAAAGAATCCGATGGAAGATGAATTCATTCATCGCCTCAACGATTCCATTTTTCTCAGCGCGGTCATTACCATCATCCTCGCTTTGATTCTTGGGGCGATCCTTTCGCGCACCATCACACGCCCCATCCGTGAATTGACCAAAGCCACTCATGAAATGGCCGATGGCAAACTGGGGCAACAAGTGCCTGTCCGCTCACGCGATGAGATCGGCGAACTCGCATCCTCTTTCAACAAAATGAATGGCGACCTCGCGCGTTCGCTCAACCTGCGCAAACAAATGACCGCCGACATTGCGCACGAACTACGCACTCCCCTCAGTTTGATTCTCGGCCATGCAGAAGGCGTCCATGATGGTGTGCTGCCGCCCTCGCATGAAAACTTTGAGATCATCCGCGAAGAAGCCGAACGGCTGGAAAAACTTGTCAACGACCTGCGTACACTTTCCCTTGCAGATGCAGGCGAGCTTTCGGTGGATTTCCAACCCGTGGACATCAACGAACTATTGAACGATGTCAAAACCCATTACATGACCCTGTTCAACCAAAAGCGGATCACTCTTAACCTGAAGCCTGATTCGGCAACGCTTCGCGTGAAAGTGAATCTTGACCCGATCCGCTTCTCTCAAGTACTGACCAACATCCTGGATAATGCCCTGCGGTACACCCCAGAAAACGGACAAGTCACAATGGCAACAACCAAGGTTGAGAATCAGATCGAAGTTTCCGTTCAAGACGATGGAGAGGGTGTGCCCCCTGAAGATGCCGCCCACCTCTTTGACCGTTTCTACCGCGCCGACCCCTCGCGCACCCGCGATGCAGGCGGCTCGGGGCTGGGACTTGCCATTGCCAAATCCATCATCGAAATGCATCAGGGCAAAATCTGGGCAGAGAGCGAAAAAGGCAAAGGGATGAAGATCATCATCCGCCTGCCATTATCAAGGAATTGAGCGCCCAACTTACAGTGTGGAAATACAAAAAAAGACGTCCGTGAAATTTTCATTTCACGGACGTCTTTGCGTATGCTTAGCCCACTCCACCGCTTGTGGCAGTTGGCTTGGGGGTTCTCTTTTTCTTTTTGAAAAAACTTTTTGGCAGGGCAATGGCGGTGACTAAAACGCCCACCACGATCGTATCTTTCACCATGCCTGTTGCCAATCGGCGCGGATTGTTGATCCTGAATCCACGCGAACCGCCTTCACGGTCTCCATCGCCGCCTTCGGGTCGAAAGTTTTCGCCGCCTTCAGGAGGCCTGAATTCGGGGCTGCCTTGTTCAAAACGTGGACCATCTGAGTCGATCAAGTTCCCAAGTGTATTGACGGAGGTCACGAGCAGGAACACCGTTACAGAAAACACAGCCAGAATGGCAAGGGTGCGTCCGAGCGTTTTCATATTGCGGCATCCTTCTTTTGCTTCGGAGAAAACAAGCCCAGAACAGGCTTGAGTATATAGCGGTTTACCGTATTGACAACCCAATTCCAATGCAGGGCGGTGTGAATTCCCAGCATGAGCAGGCCAAGGTTGGCCGACAAGTCATGCAGTCTGCGCCAGGCAAATCTTTCGGGGAGCTGAATGCCCATCGCAGGCAGGGCCACTTCCGAGATCATCACACCAGATACGATGAGCAGAGTCCCGTCGAAGAACAGCAGCCAGTTCAAGATGTAGTTGATGCGGTTCTGCATCCCGAGTTTTCCCAAAAAACGGCGTGTGATCTCCGTGATCCAATCCCAGCTCAACAGCAGGTGGACGATCATCGTCAACACCATGGCGAGGCTCAACCATTCATGAATGGCAAGCCCGCTTGGGTGCGGCTCCATCGTGATCAAAAACGCGACAAAAAGAAAGACATCCAGCCACAACTTGGTTTTGGTTTGGACTGGTGTATTTTTTACAACTTCTGTGGTCATGTTTCTCCTTGAAATTCATTGCCAACCCTGCGAGCAGTGTCTTATGGGTTTGTAGGCGGTCTTGTGAACTGCCCAATTTTATGAGCTTATTATATTTTGTGATGGGGGTTTTGCGGATTAATTGTGAAGAAGTTGTAAACACATTCCCCAACTGGTTGGTCGGGGAATGTGCGAAAAAGGGTTACAGGCCTGCTTTCAAGTTGGTTTTTTTCCAGTTGAAAAGTTTTGGAAGGTTCAGTGAGGCGGTTGCAACGACGGTCATGATCACCAGGCTTTTGATCATTTCGGCTGGAAACTGGATTCCGCCTTCGAAATCTTCACCTTCTGGCCGTTCTGCGGGGAAACCATCGGGGAGTGGACGTTCCTGAATGGATGTGCCATCTGTCCCTGAGGAGGAAGCGGTCACTGCACTGTAGAAAGCGCCGCCGATCAACACAGCCACAACCATGATCACGAGAATTCTGAACAGAGTCTTCATTTTAGGCATCCTTTCTGTGCAATGACATGGCAGGGGTTACGGTCTGCGCAGGGATGCGCGG
>DAOQID010000070.1:0-19555 GCA_035339375.1 Anaerolineales bacterium
CCGAATCAGACCGCTATCTTTTCAAATTCGCAGATGGGGCAACATTCACCATCCTCGATAAATGGACCAGCAAAAGCACAACCGTGTGGGGCGACCATCAAACCTCCCGCTACGGCATCTTCGATGTCACACAACCCATCGTCCAAAAAGTTTTGAGCGAACGCGCCAAAGAATTCATCCGCCGCTACAAACCTGACCTCATCAAATTTGACTTCGGCTACGAACTCCCCTCGCTCGATGTCGCCGCCCCAACCGACATGAATTGGGCAGGCGAACGCCTTCTGCAAAAGGGATTGGAAGTTGTGGTCGGCGCGATGAAAGAAGAAAACCCAAACCTCGTCATCATGTACTACGGTCTCTCGCCGCTACTCATTGAATACTACGATTTGCACAGCCCCGATGACCTCGTCTATTGCATCGGTGACTACGACCTTGAAACCAATCGCCGCGTCTTTTTCAGCAGTTTGTGCGGCGAGTTGGGAATGCCCACTTACAGTTCCTCAGGCTACGAGTGGGAATCCGCGCCCGATATTTGGTTCGACACCATCGCCTCAGGCACGCTCGGCTCCCTGCACTGCTTCGACGGAGATGAAAGTGGCGGCTTGCCCACAGACGAAGTCATTGCAAAATTCAATGGGCTTGCCGCCATCGCTCGCAAGCAAGTTATTTTTCAAACCTATCCCGTCCATGCAAAATGGCAGGGTGGTCTGCGCGCTGGCTTTTCTCCCTCGTGGGAGCGCATCGAAAACGACAAGACCGTCCTCCTTGCACTTCGCACCCATCACCTCGATGGAAAGCCCGCGCCGAAAAATTACAAAGACATCCTTCACACCGATGTCACGCTAGTCGTCGCATCCCTAACCGACGATGGCATTTCAGAATCACTCCGCATCGGCATCGTCCCATTTGGCGACGGCAGTTGTACAATCAGCCATACTTCACTTCACAACAGCACGACCATCATCGAGCATTATTTCAGCGGACACGCAACGAAAACGCAAACTGCCTGTTCAAACAGCCAGATCGAAATCAAGCTCCAACAAACCCGAAACCACGAAATCCTTGAATGGATCGAAATCATATTTGAGAAGGAATAACCATGTTAAACAATCCACACCGCCGCTATAACGCCCTCACGGGCGAATGGGTGCTCGTCTCGCCGCACCGTGCCAAACGTCCCTGGCTTGGGCAGGTCGAAAAACTTTCCCCCGAAACCCTCCCCGCCTACGACCCCACCTGCTATCTCTGTCCGCGCAACGAACGGGCTGGCGGCGTTTTCAATTCGGATTATGCTGGCACCTACGTCTTCAACAACGACTTTGCTTCTCTGCTGCCAGATGCCCCTGAAGAAGACGCTTCCGCTTCATCCCACCCGTTGCTTGTCTCTGCACCCGAACAGGGTCAATGTCTGGTAGTTTGCTTCTCCCCCCGCCACGACCTGACGTTGCCCGAACTCGAATTGCCTGTCATCGAAAACGTCCTCAACACCTGGACAAATGAATCTGCAAGACTCGCGGAGTTGGATTACATCAAATACGTGCAGGTCTTTGAAAACAAAGGCGCAATGATGGGATGTTCCAATCCGCACCCGCACAGTCAGCTTTGGTCACAATCACAACTGCCGAATGAAATTGTCAAAGAACTTGCCACGCAAACGGAATACTTCAAGAAGAACAACAGTCCATTGCTGGTGGATTATGTGAAAGAAGAACACAAACGCAAAGACCGCATCCTATTCTCCAACGACCATTTCACAGCGTTGGTTCCTTTTTGGGCGGTGTGGCCGTTCGAGGTGCTTGTGAGCGCGCATCGCGCATCCGCTTCGTTGAAGGAACTGTCAGCGGTGGAAATCTCTGCATTGGCTGAAGTCTTCAAACAGGTCACGATAAGATACGACAATTTGTTCGAGATTTCATTCCCCTATTCAATGGGATTCCATCAAGCTCCTGCTGATGGGCAGCCACATCCCGAGTGGACTCTGCATGCGCATTTTTATCCGCCGCTACTGCGCTCGGCCACGGTCCGAAAATTTATGGTCGGCTACGAAATGCTCGCCATGCCGCAACGAGACATCACTCCCGAAGTAGCAACAGAGCGCTTGCGATCATTGTCAGATGTTCACTACAAGCGCCAAAAGAAGTAAAAGAAAGGGGCACGTTATGAAGATGCCTCATAGGGTAGAATCGAATTAACTCATCCCCTTGCGAGGAGCAGACCATGACCCAACCCACCCCTAGCGCCAAACAATATTCATCGCTCGAAGAATTATTCAGCGCGATGAAACGCATGAACGACGATCCGCTGGCAAAGGCTGGCACCAATATCGTTATCAGCCGTGGCAACCCGAAAGCCAGATTATTGATCATCGGTGAAGCACCCGGCCCCGAGGAAAATATTCAGGGCAAACCTTTTGTAGGGCGTGCAGGCCAGATGCTCGACAAGATCCTGCAAGCAGCAGACTTCGACCCCGAAAAGGATGTGTACATTACCAACTCCGTTTTCCGCATGCCGCCCGGTGAGGAAGGCAAGACCTTCCGCAAACCGACCGATGCCGAAACCGATTTTTACCGTCCTTATGTTTTCGAGATCATCCGACTGATCGATCCGCTTGTGATGCTGTTGACCGGGAACGTAGCCAGCTATTCCATCCTGCGCAAGACTGGAATCACCTCCCTGCGCGGCAAGTGGACAGAATCACAGGGCCGCTGGATCATGCCGATCTTTCACCCCTCCTACTTGTTGAGGAATCCCTCGAAGGAACCTGGTTCACCCAAAGCCCAAATGTGGGACGACATTCGCGAAGTGCGCAAAAAATATGATGAGCTGATCGCCGCATCATGAACAACCGCTCAAAGGAATTGGATGGATTGCGGGGTATCGCGATCCTGCTCGTCATTGCGCACCACGTTCTAAAACGGGCTGATTACTTCACCGCCAATGGGTTTTTACATTTCATCACACGCCTGTCACTGGTCGGCTGGATGGGCGTGGATATTTTCTTCGTACTCTCTGGCTTTCTGATCACGTCCATCCTGCTGAAGACAAGGGAGGAAAAAAATTATTACAAGAACTTCTATGCGCGGCGGGTGCTGCGCATTTTTCCGTTGTACTACACGGCTCTTGCGCTTTTCCTCATCGCAGTGAAATTCGTCCCCGCTGTGGCAGAGACCGCCGATTCGTTCATCCCCTACTTGCCGACCTTCCTGCTCTATCAGCAGAACTGGCTGTACCTGTTCGCGATCTATCCTTCCGCCTATTTGAGTGTTACCTGGTCACTGGCAATCGAAGAACAGTTCTATTTGATCTGGCCCGCCATCGTACGCATTGTCAACAAACACACATTGACATGGATCAGCGCAGGCATTGTCATCCTCTCCCTGCTGATTCGCACGGCGGCCATCCTGCTCTCGCCAGATTCGGAGCAATTGCCTGTTGTCTTTTTCTACAACACCTTCACCCGTTTTGAGGGCCTGGCCCTTGGCGCATTAACCGCCATCTTCTTCGTCACACCCACAAACTGGCAGGAGACAGCCAAACGATTTGCATTGCCCGTCTCCATCATAACGATGATCCTGTTCCTGTATCTGGCGTTCATTGCCAGCCCCGCAGGGCCGCATCCGTTATACAGGAATATTCCCCTCGGCACCATTGGATACACCCTGCTGGCATTTTCCTCCGCCGCCATGATCGTTTTCCTCACCAGCGGCGCAGAGACTTCGTTGATTCGAAAATTTTTCGCCAATGGCGGGCTGGTCTTCTTCGGCAAATACAGCTACTCGATGTACCTCTTCCACATGCCCGTGGCCCTGACCCTGCTCGACATCATGGTCAAAGCCAAAGTACGCGGATGGGAATACTACGCCGCCTACAGCCTGCTGACAGTTGCCATCACAACCGTATTGGCATTACTAACCTGGAACATTCTCGAAGACCCATTGCTGAAACTCAAACGTCACTTTACAAATGAGCCCACATAAAAACAGTGGTCAACCCAATTCAAGGTTGACCACTGTTTTTTATATCGGGGATATCGTCTATCTGGCTGGGGCAGAACTCACCACTCCGCCAAAATATCTCTTTTGAAAGAAGAAGGCCACATTTACCAGGGCGATCATCACAGGCACCTCGATCAATGGGCCAATGACCGCTGCAAACGCTGCGCCGGAGTTGATTCCAAAGACCGCCACAGCCACTGCGATTGCCAGTTCAAAGTTGTTGCTGGCAGCAGTGAACGAAAGTGTGGTTGTCCGCGAATAATCCGCGCCGATGGATTTACCCATGAAGAAACTGACCAGGAACATGATCACAAAGTAGATCAGCAAAGGAATGGCGATTCTGACCACGTCCAACGGCAACTGCACGATAATGTCACCCTTAAGCGAAAACATGACCACAATGGTGAAGAGCAACGCCACCAGGGTCAACGGGCTGATCTTGGGAATAAAGACCTTGTGATACCAATCCTTGCCCTTCGCGCGGACAAGGAAGAAGCGGGTGAAAAAGCCTGCGATGAATGGAATACCCAGATAGATGAACACACTTCTGGCAATCTCACCGATGGTAATGTTCACGATGTTGCCTGTCATGCCGAACCATGTCGGCAGGATGGTGATGAATACGTAGGCGTACAGGCTGTAGAACAAAACCTGAAAGATGCTATTGAACGCAACCAGTCCCGCTGCATATTCGTTATCGCCTTTTGCCAGTTCGTTCCACACAATGACCATGGCAATACACCGCGCAAGGCCAATGAGAATGAGACCCGTCATATACTCGGGATAACCACGCAAGAAAACGATCGCCAGTACAAACATCAAAACGGGACCGATCACCCAGTTCTGCACGAGTGAAAGGCTGAGAATTTTCCAGTTACGGAAAACATCGCCCAATTCGTCATAGCGCACCTTCGCCAGCGGCGGGTACATCATCAGGATTAGTCCGATCGCGATCGGGATATTGGTCGTGCCAATGGAAACCGCCGCGTTGAAGTCCGCGACGGCTTTCGGGAAGAGAAAGCCGATGCCTACACCAACTGCCATGGCAAGGAATATCCACAAGGTCAAATAGCGGTCAAGAAAGGAAAGTTCTTTGCGCGTTTCGTTTTTCATTTTGCCTCCATATTAAATTTGCAAGAAACATTTATGCGGTTTCAAGAGCGGTCGTCAGAAAAACGGAGATCTCTGTTTCGCTGGGGATACGCCCCGAAGAGACCAATTTTTCGTTGATGACCAGCCCCGGGGTGGACATGATGGGATACTGCATGATCTCGGCATAGTCAGTGACTTTGACAATCTGCGCCTGCACACCCATGTGGTTGACCACACGGTCGGCAAGCCATGCGAGGCGTTTGCAATTCTCACAGCCCGAACCTAGGATTTTGATGGTTAACATTTTTGCTCCTTTATATAAAGACCCCAGAGGTTTTCAGAAACCCTGGGGCCTGTCATTTACAAAATCAAATTGAACATATATCCCGTGATCATGATCGCCACTGCGATCACAGCGAAGAACGTCACAAGCAACGGCATTTTGAGCACGCGCTTTAGGATCACGGCTTCAGGCAGGCTCAACCCGATGACCGACATCATGAACGCCAGCGCAGTCCCAACCGATGCGCCTTTTTCGATCAAGGTGCCCACAATGGGGACAATACCCGCCGCGTTGGAATACAACGGGATGCCGATTAGAACCGCCACGGGCACCGACCACCAGGCCTGTTTGCCCAAAATGGAAGCCATCGCATCTTCGGGCACGTAGCCATGAATCCCTGCACCGATGGCGATGCCAACCACTACATATAACCAGACCTTGCCGACAATTTCCTTCACCGAGTCCCAGGCGCGTTCGATGCGATCTTCCCAGGTCAACTTTTCTTCAAAGGCATCCACTTTGCGCTGGACCTTCCAGACAAAATCGGCGACATATCTTTCCATTTTGAGCCGCCCGATGATGAAGCCAGCGACAATGGCAACGACAAGCCCAGATGCAACATACAACCCAGCCACCTTCCAACCAAAGAGACCGAATAACAAGATCACAGCGACTTCATTGATCGTGGGTGCAGCGATGAGGAAGGAAAAGGTCACACCCAACGGGATGCCTGATTCAACAAACCCAATAAAAAGCGGCACCGCAGAGCATGAACAAAAAGGCGTAACAATGCCCAGCATGGCGGCAAAGATGTTGCCAACCCCTTCACGTTTTCCGCCAAGCAGGGCGCGGGTGCGTTCGGGGCTGAAAAAAGTGCGGACAATTGAAATGAGGAAGACCATGCCCGAAAGCAGGAGCAAAATCTTTGGCACATCGTACAAAAAGAAAGCCAGTGATTCGCCAAGACGCGAATCGCGCGCCAGTCCGAGGGCTGTGTAAGAGATCCAATCTGCGAGGGGTTGAATGGTGTTGTAGGCGATCAACCAGATCACAGCAGAGAAAAACACAAGGGACGGGAGATACTTGTGAGATTGCGATGGGGATGAAAGAGTGGTCATTGTTTCCTTACAAACTATTTGCTGGGATTAACGCAGGGACACATTGCGGGCATTCACATGCTGGATATGTGCGGGTATTGACAAGCGTGGAAACTGCCTCGGCGGCGAGTCCGCTTAGGGTTGCTGAAGCAGTGATCAGGTCCAGAAAAGAGGCGTTTCTTAATTTATAAAAAACGTAACGGCCTTCGCGTCTATCCTGCAAAATATCGGCTTTGCGAAGGGCCATCAGATGCTGGGAAATGTAAGCCTGCCGCCATCCCAGCGCGGTTTCAAGGTGACAGACGCAGGCTTCGCCAGTGCCAATGGCAAGCAGAATGGCAATGCGCTGTGGTGTGGAAATGGCAGCCAGCGGCGCGGCGATCTGTTCGGAAATTTGAGAAATGGATTGTTTTTTCATATTCATAAACCTGAATATATTGTAGCAACACATTCAGGTTTACGAATGTAATGTTTGTCATAAATTATCGCGCCAGACATCCCGAGCCAAAGGTTATATAATGGGCGGCAATCCCAATGCAAAAGGAACCTCACATGACACAGACCTATGATGCCATTGTTATCGGCGCCGGGGTAATGGGCGCAAGCATTGCCTTCCACCTCGCCGAGCGCGGACTCAAGACCGCCATCCTTGAACGCAAAGTCACTGCTTCGGGCGCCACTGGTCACTCCAGTGGATTGGTGCGTATGCATTACGATCTCGCCGCGGAATCAGAACTGACTTTCACCAGTTATAAAAATTATTTTGCCAATTGGCGTGAACGTGTGGGCGGGGAATGTGGGTTTCAGAAGACTGGCTTTTTACAGGTTGCCAAACGTGAACATGAAGATAAACTGCGCGGCAATGTTGCCAACCAGCAGAAAATTGGAATCAACACATCGGTGATTTCAGCGGATGAAGTGAAGAAACTTTTCCCCGATCTCGTGACAGAACACTTTGATTTCGCCGCCTACGAACCCGATTCAGGATACGCCGACGCGACGCTCACGACCAACTCGTTTCTTGATTCTGCGAAACGAAACGGCGCGGCCCTGATTCAAAACTGCGAAGTGACAGCCATCCATACAGCAGGCGGAAAAATGACGGGAGTCAGCACTACGAAAGGCGATTTCGCTGCGCCGATCATCGTCAATGCGGCGGGGCCGTGGGCGAAGCAGGTCGCGGCGCTGGCAGGCGTGGATGTGCCGCTGGTGACATGGACTCATGATGTGGCATTCCTGCATCGCCCGCCTTCATTGGGTAAATTCCCTGCGGTGATTGACGATGTGATCAATTGCTATTTCCGTCCTGAGGGCAGTGCGCTGATCCTTGCTGCGGGTGAGGATGAATCTCTGCGCGGCGAAGCACCCGATGCCGAAGACCAGACTCCCACACCCACTTTTGTGGAAAAACTCATCGATGCAATGGTGCGTCGGATGCCGAAAATTGAAGAGAGCGGGTTACATTCCATTCATGTGGGGCGCGATGGCATCACCCCCGATCAGCGTGCCATTTACAGCGCAGCAGGACCTGATGGTTTTTATCTCGCCTGCGGGTTGAGCGGCACAGGCTTCAAGACCTCCCCCGCCGCGGGCGCAAGCATGGTGGAATTGATTCTGGATGGAAAGCCAAAAACTGTGGATATCACCCCGTTCCGCTTTCAACGATTTGCTGAAGGGAAGTTGATCGAAGGCGAATATGGGTACGGGCATATTTGGAAATAGGAAAACATTCGCCCCACTTACTTCCCCACCCACAAAAGGAGCGTCCTCATGCATACCTGTCCCAATTGTACAAACGAACTTTCCAATATCGGTGCCGGGGCGCAGTTCGTCCAGTGTGCCAAGTGTGCCAGCATCCTTGAACTTGCAGATACCGTAACCCTGCTCACCGACAGGCCCGTGTCAACCCCAATTCAGTGGGTGGCTCATTGTGTCCTGCCTGATGGAACACGCTTCGTAAGTGACGGCCAAATCTTGCTGGCTGCATCCTACACAGGAACGGCAGAGCCTTTGCCCGGCAAGGCTCTGCCTGTTGAAACCTTTCAACGCTTGTTGAACTGGAATGTCAAATCGAATTTCGGAATTGAGCATTTACTGGAAGACCCAGCGCGTGGAAATTACTACGCGCCCTTTGACGTGCTGCTCAACGGCAAATACATCAAATACCTGACCTCGCTGCGTTACAAGCAGAAATTGTCCTTCCATGTCAATGCTCCGCTTGAGCCGATAGTGTTGGTTGATGGGGGCAAAAAGATCGGGGTTCTGATGCCAATGAAGCCGCCGAAATAAGGGACTGCATTATTGCTGCAACTGCCTTGCCCTGCCGAAGAAGGCAAAGGCAACCAGCGCAATTGAAAGCGGAATGAAAAATTCAGGACGGCCATTGCCATGTGAACCGATAAAGTCCAGGCCGGGGGCGTTGTTAAGCGGGCCGAGATACCAGATGACCATGTAGAGAATTTCGAAGAGTTTGCTCGTTCCGCTCCACACGCCTGAGGCAAGGGCGAGGGATGGGATGAAGATCGTGCCTGAAAGCAGGGCAAGCAAACCGACGGTATCGCCATCCATGAGGAAGCGGGAGATGGCACCAATGCTGACAAGCAGGGTAACGATCCACCCAGCCAGCCATTGAGCAGGGACCTGCCGCCACAACGGGGAGGCCGAAGAGAAGGTCAACTGCTGGACATTGTTGTACACCTCGCGGTTGCCAATGGAAGACCAGATCAAAATGGGCCAGATCCATGCGATGGGTAGGGCGATCTCACGCACGACTTTGGATGGACTCACAAAACAAGCAACGATGATTCCCAGGGAAATTGCATACCACCACCAGCGTTGACCTTTGATCAGGAGTTTAAGTTCTGCGATGAGAACGGTGAAAAAGCTGAAGCGGTTCGCCGACTTGTTGAGCGGAGTCAGATGCGGCGCAGGGAATGCCTGAGGTGTTGAAGCAGGTGTCGGCTCGGAGGATGAAGCGGACCGCGCTTTGCGCGGTTTCGAGCGAGAAGGGTCGAAGCGGTCGAAGAAAAGCGCAGCAAAGAGAATCAAGCCAACGGCAAAGAAGATCAAAGCGAAACGCGCAAAAAGATATTCGGGGGTCCAGGCAATGCCATTCCAGACAAAGGTGGTGGTGGCCTGTTCCACAATGCCGCCGCCGAGAGTGAAACTGCCATCGTAATCGGGATGAATGGCACGGACAGCATCACCCATTTCGCCTGCCAGCAGGCCAAGGCCCATCGGTTCGAAGGCGGGGTATTTTTGCAACGTGTCGTTTTCCATGAAGAGCGGCAGGAACATGATGAATGCGAAAAAGTAAACGATGTTGCCAAAGCCGCCTTGCAAGAACGAGATCGACTCGAATAACACGGCCAGCGCAGCCACCAGCGCCATGAGCGGCATGACGATAAAAACAAATGGGTCAAGAAATTCCAGCAATTGGATCTGCGTATTTTCACCTTGCAGCAGTTGAATGGCGATGCCAGCCAGCGCCAGCACACCAACCATCGACATCAACACGGCGAAGTTGCTAAGCCATTTACCAAGCAGATACAGCGGACGCGTGAGCGGTGTGGTCGCCATGATCTGGCCGACGCCCGTTTCGCGGTCACGGGCCACCGAGCCTTTGACGAGATAGAAGCCAAACCAGCCGATGAAAAATGTACCGATCAGCGACATCATCGCGCCGACCCAGGCCGAATTGAACTCACCGCGATACGCTCCCAACTCAAGAGACATATTACCGATGGCGGTTTGATAACCGAGAAAAACCACCAGCCCCAACATCACAAGAAAACTATAACGGCGCACACGCTCCAGAAAATCGGCGCGGGCAAGTTGATAAATGATCCGTGCTGATTTCATTGTTTACCGCCGATGAAAAACAAATATGCGTCTTCAAGATTCGGACTCGCGTTTCTAGACTCCGCTGTGGGCTGGGTGCTGCTTACAACACGCACCTGTACCCCGTCGCTTCTGCGGATCGTACCGCTGATGATGTGCTTTTGTTTCAATGCGGGCAGGTCATCGCTGTGAATCGTCCACTCCCAAACCTTGCCTTCAAGCTCCTGCAACAGTTTTTCAGGCGCAGCCTCACGCAACAGTTGACCTTTGTTGACGAGTGCGATGTGTGTGGCGGTCGCTTCCACATCTGAAACGATGTGCGTGGACAGGATCACGATCCTTTCTCCCGACAGGTCTGAGAGCAAATTCCTGAAGCGGACCCTCTCTTCAGGATCCAACCCCACAGTGGGTTCATCCACAATCAGCAATTGCGGATCATTGAGCAAGGCCTGTGCGATTCCCACGCGCTGTTTCATACCACCCGAATATCCGCCCAGCGGACGTTTCGCGGCCTGCACAAGGTTGGTCAATTGCAGCAATTCATCAATGCGTTTCTTCGCAGTGACCGCATCAAGCCCCTTAATGGCGGCCATGTATTCAAGGAATTCCACTGCGGTCAAATTTGGGTACACGCCGAAATCCTGCGGCAAATATCCAAGCACATCGCGCAATGCATCAGGTTGTTTGACGACATCCACCTCGTTCCATTTAATGCTGCCTTCGGTCGGCTTGGTAATGGTTGCCAGCATCCGCATAAAGGTGGATTTGCCCGCACCGTTCGGGCCGAGCAGGCCTAAAATGCCTGGTTTGATCTCCAGCGAGAAGTCTTTCAAGCCCCAGAAATCACGTTTATATTGTTTGCCAAGATGTTGAATGTTCAATTGCATAACGTCCTCTTTGTAGTATCAGGTTTTTACTATTGATAAGTAAATAATACTAGTGATTTTCCACTAGGTCAACAGGTACTCTGGTACTGATTCTGGAACCTGTGTGCCTGGCCATCCGTCCCTGACAAAATCGGCGATATATAATCGCCATACTCAATGGAGGTTCCCATGTCCAAACTCAAACCTGTGGCTCTGATGGCTTTGTTGGTATTTGTACTGGCCTGCCAAACCCTGCAACCCCAGCCGCCAACTGCAACCGCAATCCCGACTCCCCCGCCAGACTTGGCCATAAATACAGATGAGGAATTCGTCCTCGTTGCGGGACAATCAGCCACGATCAACGATTCACCCCTGACCCTGAAACTGGTCGGCGTGACGGATGATGCCCGCTGCCCAAGCCAGATCGAATGCGCCATGAGCGGACCTGTGTCACTCACGCTGATCGTCACAACAGACCAGGGCGGGCGGCATGAAGTCAATTTGCAAACTTTTACCAATGCACAAGGCCGCGCACCCGAAATGGAATTCGAAGGGATCCAAAGCCATGTGGAAATCGAAGGATATTCAATTCGGGTGATGGCCGTACTGCCCTATCCCGCCACACTGGCAGACCGAGGCAAAGGTGTGTATCAAATCACATTGATCGTGAAGAAGGTTTAGAATGGAAAACCGCAAACGCGCACGGGAATTGGGGATCGCCCCAGGCATTCTGCCAACGGGAAAGCTGAACGCCATCACCGATGTAGCAGGCGTGAAAGTGGGACAAGTCACCCTCATTGAAGGGACAGATATTCGCACAGGTGTGACTGCAATCCTGCCGCATGCTGGGAATCTGTTTCAAGAGAAAGTCCCTGCGGGGGTGGCGGTGGGAAATGGTTTCGGCAAGTTGATGGGGTCCACGCAAATCATGGAACTTGGCGAGATCGAAACACCCATCATTTTGACCAACACGCTGTCTGTGCCGCGCGCGGCTGAGGCGCTGATCCTGTTTACGTTGGGGCAGGCAGGTAACGGTGAAGTGCGAAGCGTCAATCCTATTGTGGGCGAGACCAATGATGGGACGTTGAATAACATCCGCAGGCTGGCAATTACAACGGAACACGTCATTCAGGCAATCGAAAGCGCAAAAGATGGACAAGTTTTTGAGGGCAACGTCGGTGCGGGTACGGGGACGATCTGTTTTGGGTGGAAGGGCGGCATGGGCACGAGTTCGCGGGTGTTACCTCAAAACCTTGGCGGGCATACAGTAGGTGTGTTGGTGCAATCAAATTTTGGCGGTGTGCTGCAAATGGACGGCATCCCCGTTGGTAAAAACCTCGGCCAATATTATTTAAAAGACAAACTCAATGACAGCAGCGCTGATGGCTCGATCATGATCGTCGTGGCCACCGATGCGCCGCTTTCAGATAGAAACCTCTCACGGCTGGCACGGCGTGGACTAAGCGGATTGGCAAAGACAGGCGCAGCCATGAGCGATGGCTCGGGAGATTATGTCATTGCATTTTCCACAGCGGAGGAAGTACGCAGAACCGCGGAGCGGCGCGGGAAAATTTGGGCATATCCCGAAGTTCCCAATGCAGGGATGTCGGCATTGTTCCAGGCCGTTATTGAAGCCACCGAAGAAGCCATCTATAATTCATTGTGCATGGCAGAGACCATGACAGGACACGAAGGGCGTACAATTCATGCATTACCCTTAAGTAAGCTGGTATTTTAGCTGGACAGGTGTTGATAAACTTTATCAGGAGAAGCAAACATGCAGCCATCAGCCATACCAACTGAAAAGCTCTTGGAATTCATGGAAGCCGCCGGTGTGCCAGGCCTGGCATTTAGTGTGATTCAAAACCGACAGATAATATCCACTCAGGTTATTGGCATAAAGAATGCAGAAATAAAAGACGACCCGATCACCGAAGACACTATTTTTCAGGCCGCGTCTTTGAGCAAACCAGTATTTACCTATGGAGTTCTAACCTTGCAGCAAGAGGGAAAGCTGGACCTGGACAAACCTCTCCACGATTATCTTCCCCTGCCTGAAGCGAACGAGATCCCCCAACTAAAACTGATCACAGCCCGTCAGGCGCTGACACATACATCAGGCCTGCAGAATTGGCGTTTTGATATCGAAGACAAATTTGAGTTTGAATTCGAGCCAGGGACAGGCTTCTCCTATTCAGGTGAAGGTTTCTTCTATGTACAACGTGTCATCGAACAGATCACTGGCCAAAGCATTGAATCATTTTTACAGGATCGGGTTTTGCGCCCATTTGGGATGAGCAATAGCACTTATATCTGGAGAGCGGAGCACGAGGCGATGATCAGCATGGGGCATCGTGACCGCGGACAAAAAGTCAATCCGTGGAATGCATGGCAGGGCAGGAAATTAATGGAAATCGCCGCGCAAAAGAACAAGGCGTTGGATGACTGGTTGTACCAGGATTTTGTCGAAGCCCTGCCACAGGTTCATGCAAATCTATCGCCCCTGCCAAACAACATGATTCCCAACGTGGCGGGCAGTTTGTTGACCACTGCGCCCGAATACGCTCGATTTATGCTGCGTTTGCTTGAACCCAAAAATGAAATCGCGGAGCAGATGCTCAAATCTCAACCGCCATTGAACAGTCCGCTCTCATGGGGAATCGGGATCGGGCTTGAAAAGATCGGCGATAGAAACTGTTTTTGGCATTGGGGCGAGAATGGCTGTTTTGAAAACTTCATGTTCGGAGACCCTGAAACAGGGAATGGGATCGTCATTCTGACCAACGGCAATAGGGGCCTGAAAATCTGCGAGCGGATCGTGCAAGCCGTGACCGGGCAAAGCCTCAATGCTTTTCTATGGGTGTAAGAAGAAGAAAATGAAAGCTTTAAATTAAACATTGTCTTTGTCAGACATATGTGATTAAATCTCCCCACTATAAACTTAAAGGCAGGAACAGATCATGCAAATCCTCGGAATTGACGTAGGCGGCTCAGGTATCAAAGGCGCACCAGTGGACATTGAAACGGGGCAATTAGCGGCGGAACGGCTTCGCATCAAGACTCCCAAAAAAGGGGAGCCCGAACCCATTGCAGAAGTGGTCAAACAGATCGCGCAATCCTTCAACTGGAGCGGGCCGATCGGCATCGGTTTCCCTGCCCCGATCAAAAGCGGTGTGGCGATGATGGCGGCCAATGTATCAGATAAATGGGTTGGCCTCAACGCAGATGAACTTTTTTCCAAAGTGACAGAATGTGAATGCACAATGATCAATGACGCAGATGCGGCAGGTCTGGCAGAGATGACCATCGGAGCGGGGCGCGGTCAATCTGGGACCGTTATCATGATCACACTGGGAACAGGAATCGGCACCGCCATCTTTCACCGCGGACATCTGCTCCCCAATACAGAGTTTGGCCACCTTGAGATCAAAGGCAAGGATGCCGAGTTTCGCGCCTCCGCATTTGCCCGTGAACGCGACAAACTTTCATGGAAAAAATACGCAAAGCGGTTGAACAGATACTTGAGCACAATGGAAAAACTTTTCTGGCCTGATCTGTTCATTGTTGGCGGCGGCATCAGCAAAGACTCTAAAAAATTCCTGCCTTTGCTCACCATTGAAACCCCCGTCGTCCCCGCTCAATTATTGAACGATGCTGGCATTGTCGGCGCGGCCATGGGAGCCGCGCAAAAGAAGTAAAAAATGAGCCTGCAACTCTGGCACAACCCCGAATGGCAAAAACAAGCCCACGACTGGATACGGTCTGAAGCAGGAAAAAATTCGATCCAGTTGACAGGTGAGATCGAGCAGCCCCATGCCTATGCATGGTCCACTGTGATGCGCGTTTCATCAAGCGCAGGGATGCTCTTCTTCAAAGCCACCGCTGCCGAAACGGTTTATGAAATTGCATTGACAAAAAAAATGGCGGAGTGGTTCCCCGATTCCCTGCCCGACATCATAAGTGCAGACCCCGCACGCGGTTGGATGTTGATGCGTGATGGCGGCGAACAACTGCGCGCTTCCATCCGCCCGACAAAAAACATCAAGCCCTGGGAACCTGTCATCACCCGTTATGCTGATCTGCAGATCGGGCTTGCCAGTCATGTAAATGAAGTCCTTGCGCTCGGGATCCCCGATCACCGCCTGGGTACACTGCCCACCCTGTATAAACAGTTACTCAAAGACGAAGACAGTTTGATGATCGGCAAAGAAAAGGGACTGACCGAAACCGAGTTTCAACAACTGAAGGAATTGCAGCCACGCTTTGAAAACATCTGCTCTGACCTTGCCGCAATTCAAATTCCTGAATCGGTCAATCATGGTGATTTTCACGACGGTAACATCCTGCTGAAAGATGGGCGCATCACCTTTTTCGATTGGGGCGATGCCAGCGTAACCCATCCATTCGTTTCGCTCCGCACCTTTTTCGTCAGCATTGAGATCGCTCTCGACCTCGAAGATTATTCCTTCACCCCCGCAATGGCCGCCTTGCTCGAACTCTACCTAAAACCCTGGCAGGCTTTCGCCTCGCCAGCCAGCCTGCAAACCGCCTACCGCCTTTCAAAACCAGTGGCATCCATTGTCAAAACACTTTCGTGGCACACCACCATTTCACGGTTGGAAGGTTCCAAGCGCGATGAATATGCATGGATCGTACCCGAAGTATTGCGGGAATTCATGGTGTATGAAAAAGCATTGCAAGGCTGACCGCAGAGATCAAGCCAGCAGCCTCCGCGACATCCTGATCAAAAGAAAATACAACCCCGCCAGAAACACTGCAAAGACCGTCACATTCCAGCCATTTGTGTAAGCATCGCCGATTGCCAGCCGCGAAAGCGTGGTGATCGGCGAAATATTTAACAAAGTGCTGATACCCGCCGCCGCCAGCAGCATGAGCGAATAAATGAATTGTGAACGCTCTCGGTCTTGCAGCATCACCGCACCCAAAGCCGCAACAGTGGATGTGATGCCCGCCACGATGGTTGCCAGGGTCAAAATCCAGCCTGCATTTTGAATCACGATCCCATTTAACTGAAGCAGGGTCAGCCACGCCATACATTGCGCCACCGAAAGAATCACCGAAGCCAGAATTTTGCCCGCAACCATGCCATTGACACTCAACGGCGCAGAGAGCAGGGTTTGCAAGGTCTTGTTTTCCACTTCTTCCGTGAGCGAATCCACGGCCATGCTGCCTGCAACGAAAGCAGGGAAGAACATCAGCATGGGAATCAAAACTGAATACACAAATTCATACGAGGTTGAGGGTTTGCCCTTCAAATCGGCATAGCGCACCTCGATCCCCTTCTGTCCGCGCAGGTGGTTTTCATATTGTTTGAGCGGCTCCTGAATCACCATGCGGATCAGTGAATTGACCGTATCTGACTCAGGCAGGTAGATCCTTGTTTCGGTCAGGCCGTTCGCATCCTGTGGAGGTTCCACAATCGCGAGCACCTCACCACGGTAATATGCGGCCTGCGCCTCCCCCAGGGATGGGAATTGAACAATGGTCAGACCGCGTTCACCCATCAACTGTTCCAACACATTAACTGGCGCACGCACAAAGCCGATCCTCATCCCTGCTCCGCTGAAACGCATGATCGTATCGGAATCATACAGGGAAAGCATCCCCAACAACAACGCAGAAGAAAATGAAGCGATGAACAATTGGATCAAGATCGAGATCACGATCGTACGGTCGCGAAGGACCGACATGAGTTCCTTTTTAGCCACCGCCAACATCGGAGCAATCACATTCCACCTCGCATCACATTCACATTGTAAATAAAATGCAGGATCGTCCCCACTCCCAGAGCCAGCCAGTAAGGAACCCTCCACTTCGCCGCCATCACGGTAACAATGGTGACGAACACAAAATGTGCCGCCAAAGGCACGAACAACAACAAACCCGCACCAAACAACGCGCCTGAAACCTGCGCCTCCGAAACCATGCTGATCGAAACCAAAAGCAAAAGCTTTTCACCAATCAAAAATCCCAGCGCCGATAAAAATGACAAACCAATGACCTCGCGCCATGTTTTCACCACACCCCGCTCCGCCAGCACCACAATGCCGATCGTCTTCACCACCTCCTCCACCAGCGCCGAAGCGATCAATGTAAAACCGAGGATCAGCCCCACAGGCAGGTTGGTGGCGAATGCCAGAAAAACGATCTGCGTCATATACACAGCAGGGATCACGATCAAACTCCACAACGGCACAGCAATGGACGGTTTCGCGTGGGCCATCATCAAATAGATCGCATCCTTGATCTTGCGTGTGAGGGGCTTGTAGCCCATCAAAAATTCCTCGTTCAACATGCGCGTCCCTGCGAACATCGCAAAGCCAAAGATCGCCGCCATCGGCAGGGATGGAAAAAGATACTCGCGCCAGCCAAACGGCTCGCCACGATACATCTTCACCGCCAGGGTCAAAGGCGAAATGTAGGCAAGGTCATTCACGTTTGTGAACATCGCAGGAAACACAAGGTATGCCGTCGTCAATGTTGTCACCAGCATGGCAATGAAGGTTGTGTCTTTGAAAGTACGGTAGAACAACGGCACCATCAAATAGATCGCAAAGATAAAAAGTGTGGTCGGCGCGAAAATGGCCAGGGCGAGGGGAATGTTCGTTTTGGTCAGAGCAGCGATCAGCGCGGTGGAAACGAGTGCAAAAATCGCATAAGGCAGCATCTTGCCGAAGATGATCTGAAACGGCGAAACAGGCGCCGAAAGCAAGATCGTCAGGCGGCGATTCATTTTCTCATCCATAAAACTGCTCGTGAAGAAAATGCTGATGAAGGTGATCGGCAAAATATAAAGCAGCGCAACCAGCACCTGCGTAAACGGCGCAGGCGGCGGCGTTAGCGAAGGGATGATGACCTCTTCAGGCTTTACCGTGGGAAGCGTTCCGCCCGCCTCACCCTGCACCGGGGCCTGCTCGGCTCCGAGATAGTTGATCGCCACCCGCAGTGGAAAAGCGTCAGCTTCAGAGAAGGAATTCCCCACACGGTTCAATTCCTCGGCCTCCATGTATTGTTTCAACGCCCGCACCGCAAACTGTGACTTGTCATCTTCACGCGCGATCACCTGCGAATCAATGATCAGCAGGTCAATGGCTTTTTGTTCGAGCAGGGCTCTCCCCTGCTCCTCATTCACTTCCATCACGGCAAAGCGGCTGTCGTTGATCGTGGGTACATTGCCCATCACGCCCACACGGTACAGGCCGCTGCCAAGCGAAACCGCATCGCGCAGGAAATAAGATGACCCGCCCAACACTGCCAGCAAAGCCAGCACCGCCAGCGGACTCGCCCCGCCGCCAAAGCGTTTACGCAACCGTGTGATCTCACGCCAGGCAATGACAAGAATTTGATTCATAAGACTCTCGTTATGTCATTGCGAGGGCGCTCTTGTTCTTTGCCCGAAGCAATCTCTTTCACTGTCGGAGATTGCTTCGGGCTATCGCCCTCGCAATGACATTATTCATAATAGGATAAAATTACAACATGATAACCATAGAAAATGTCACCAAGCGCTACGATAATACTACAGTCGTCCACGAGTTGAACTTACAAATTCATCCGGGCGAGATCGTTGGCATCATCGGCCATAACGGTGCGGGGAAAAGCACCACCATGAAAATGATCGCAGGGCTGATCGAGCCGACCTCGGGCGTGGTGCGTGTGATGGGGGAAGATATTCAAAAAGGCAATGCCAGGATCAAGCAAAAGATCGGCTACCTGCCTGAGGAAAGTCCGCTGTATGAGGCCATGACCGCCCAGCAATATCTGCTGTTTTTCTCCGAACTGTATCAAATGCCGCGCCAAAAGGCATTGAAGCGTATTGACGACCTGCTCAACTCTCTGGGCCTGCACGAAACCAAAAAGCTGACGGGAGAATTCTCCAAGGGCATGAAACGCAAGACCGCCATTGCCCGCGCCCTGCTCCATGACCCCGACCTGCTGATTCTGGACGAGCCCAATTCAGGCCTCGACCCATTGACCTCGTTCTTCATCATCAATTACCTCAAAACCCTGCGCCGCGAAGGCAAAACCATTTTGCTCAGCGCGCACAACCTCTTTCACGTCGAAACCATCTGCGACCGGGTGGGCATCATCAAAAACGGCAAACTGCTCATCTTCGACACAATGGAAGCCATCCGTGCCAGGCTCGGGAAGCGCGAATATCAGGTGATCTTTCACGCCGACCAAAAACTGGACTACGAAGAAGTCAACGGCAATTACATCTTCCGCACTGCCGAGGTGGATGGAATCGCCCACATGCTCGAAACCGTCTCCGCCAACAAATGGACCCTGATGGACCTCTCCATGCGCGAATCGGCGCTGGAGGAAATTTACGTCAAGTTGATGACGAATGAGTGAAGTAAG
>DAOQID010000070.1:19655-21503 GCA_035339375.1 Anaerolineales bacterium
CGAATCGGCGCTGGAGGAAATTTACGTCAAGTTGATGACGAATGAGTGAAGTAAGATAAATCTCTCCCCTGATAAATGAAATTCCTGTAAATAGATAACCGATCTGGAGGCAACATGTCCACGTATGATGTCATCGTAATTGGCTCGGGTGCAGGTGGGTTGACCGCCGCCGTTGCATTGGCGCAGGCGGGTAAAAAAGTGATCGTCCTCGAGCAGCATGATCGCCCCGGCGGCTGGACTCATTCATTCACGCTTGAAGGCTATCGCTTCAGTCCGGGTGTGCATTACATTGGTTCACTGGGTGAAGGCGGCGGGTTGCGCCGCATCTATGACGGACTGGGCGTTTCGCAAGACCTGACCTTCGTAGAACTCAACCCCGATGGATATGACCATATCTTCATCGGCGAAAAACGCATTGATTTTCCCAAAGGTAAAGAAAATTTAATCGAGCGGCTCAAGAGCCATTTTCCGCATGAGGCAAAGGGGATCGACTCATATTTCACCGATCTCACCAATATGATGGAAGGCCTGCGCCGCATCGGCAATTTGAGCAACCCGCTTGAAACCGCAAAAAGCGCGGGAAACATCCTGAAATGGATCCGTTCCACAGGCGCGGATTTGATCAACGCACACATCAGCGACCCTGTGTTGCGCGGCGTACTTGCGGCGCAATCGGGCGATCATGGCATGCCGCCTTCGCAGGTCTCGGCGTTCATCCATGCTGGCATCACCCACCACTATCTTGACGGCGGCTTCTATCCGCTCGGCGGCGCGTTCACCATTCCGCGTGCTTTTGTTCGGGCGCTGAAAAAGTCTGGGGGTGAGATCAGGCTTCAGTGCAGGGTGAAGCGGATTCTCCTCGAAGGGAAAAAAGTTCTGGGCGTGGAATTGGAATCAGGTGAAGAGATCCGCGCAGATGTCGTCATCTCGAACGCCGACCCGGAAGTGACCTTTGGAAAATTGATCGGCAAGGAAAACCTCTCGGCTCGACTCAAACGGAAAATTGATTCTGTCCAATATTCAACATCCTGCCTCAGCCTTTTCTTCGCCACCGACATGGACCTTCGGCGCGATGCGGGCCTCGACTCGGGCAACATGTGGTACTACGACCATGCCGACGTGGACAAGATCTACACCCAAGGCCTCACCGATGCCGTGCTGAACGATGAGACTCCGCCCGGCATGTTCCTGACCACAACAACACTGAAAGATCCATCGAAGATGCATCACGGACAACACACTTGCGAGTCGTTTGCGTTTGTGGGATACGATGCCTTTGAGAAATGGGCGAATTCAAAATACGGCGCACGCCCTGCCGATTACGAAGCCATGAAAGAAGACCTCGCCTGGCGCATGGTGCGCGGACTTGAGAAACGCATCCCCGGCCTGAGCAAGCACATCACCTTCTACAGCCTCGGCACTCCATTGACGAATGAACACTACCTCAACGCCACCCGCGGAAATTTATACGGCATTGATAAACGTCCATCGCAAGTGGGTCCGCTTGGGTTTACACCGCGCACCGAATTCGAAGGCTTGTATCTGTGCGGGCAAAGCACCATCAGTCACGGGGTGGCAGGTGTGACGCAATCAGGCATTGATGCGGCAAAAGCCGTGCTCAATTGCCGCGCACGGGATATTTTGACCCACACAGGAACCAGCCCTGTGTTCTTGCAGTCAGAAAATGTCAGCGCGTGGCCCGAGCATTTGAAGAAAAAAATGGAACGGGGCGAGGCTGCAAAAGAGGAAGAGGAAAGGGAAGTGTAGGAGACATGCAGGATTTTCCCCAACCGACCGATCTTGGAAACGGACTTTCGTGGACAGCAAAATTCATAGATTGGGAATGGG
>DAOQID010000071.1:0-6299 GCA_035339375.1 Anaerolineales bacterium
GCTTCTTCCGCCTGTTTGCGATCCGTGATGTCAATGGCTGTGCCCCATAACCTGATCAGATGTCCATTCTCAATAATTCCCACAGTGTTGCTGAGGAACCACCTTGGTTGCCCATCGGCTGTGTATTCCAGGGTTTCATTGTTGATGGATTTGTAGCCGCCCTCAATAAATTTCTTGAAGGCATTTCGGTTTAGCAGATTATCATTGCCTTTATGCGCATCAACGAGCCGTATGCCGATGAATTCTTCAGGAGAGGCGATATTGTACATATCTGCCATGGCCTGGTTGCATTCCCCCATATAGGCGTTTTCATAGATCAGGTCGATCTGGGCTTCGGTTGGAAGCGTGATATCAATGGGATTGTCAAGCTCTGTGCGTGAGATCGCCTCAAAGCTGTGCGAGATGAAATTTTGATAACGCTCCCTGCTTTGTTTCAATTCATCAAGCATTTCGAGTTGTTGGCGGTAAAAGCGCATACGCTGGCTGCGCCATACCATTGCAAGGATCGCGCTGAATAACGCGAAAATGGATATCCATTGGATGAACGCCTGAGATAAATGCTCCCGTAGAGGGGCGAAAGCTTCATCTTTGTTAATTTGCGAGACCAACACCCAGGGCGAATCGGGAATTGCGTTTACAGCCGCGACAACAGGCGTTCCACGATAATTCACACCTTCCATGGTATTCGAGAGATCGGTCTCCATGTGCAGCGGAGGGATGCTTCTGTTTGTCAGTTGGTATCGCAGGACGAACTGCTCATTGTTATTTGGCGCGGATGGGGATAGTACGGAGACTTCCTGTGCTTCAAGCCGTACAAGGAAGGACTCACCGCTTTCACTGGAGGCAGGCCATTCTTGCAGGTTCGGGAAAATGCGGATATTGGGATCAATGATTACTGCTACCAAGCCGATGGCCTGCTTCGAATTCTTGGAGGACAGGATCGGAATCAGGATGGCAAGCCGACTCTGTTGATGGATTTCATCAAAGTAGAAATCCATCAACTCCACCTGACCTTTTATCAAAAGGTCAGGGATGCGACTTGTAACTTTCTCAGAAATGGGGGCGGGTTTGTCAGTATCGGAGATGAGAATTTTCCCATTTGTATCAAGCAACTGGATGCTTTCGTATTCATTATGGAGGCGGTACACCTGAAGCCAGGATCGGACTTGAGATCGGTTATGCAGATCGTCGGGATTTTCCAAATAGAGTTCTACATGCTCCGAAAAGTCAGTGCTGTGGTTCAACACTTCGGCACTTTCAAGGTTTCCTTCGCGCCAGCCTGTCAACTCGCTCATCTTTAAGTTGTTGATGGTGATGAGCTGTTCACGCACTTCCGCTTCGTGCAGTTGTTTGTCGTGTTGATACGAGGTGTATTCAAAGAAGGTCAAGCCGACCGTGAGCAATGTGAGTACAACGATCACAAGCGTCAGCAGGCGTTTTTCTTTTTGAATAATAAAGTTCATAACAAGCCTCTATTTTTGCAGTTGATTTCGAATTAAGGTGGAAAGCTCGTTTAACTTTAAAGGCTTGCTCACATATTCGGTGGCTCCTGCCAGCATGCAGCGCTCACGGTCTCCGGGCATGGCCAGGGCTGTAACGGCGATCAACGGGATGGACGAGATTTGCCCGTCTTGACTTGCACGGACACGGCGAATGGTTTCCAGCCCATCCATGCGCGGCATTTGAATATCCACCAGCACAAGATCTGGATGGGTCTCTGAGATCTTTTCAAGTAATTCAACTCCGCTGCGGGCTTGAAATACCTGATATCCCTGCATTTCCAGAAAATCGGTCAACATTTGCAAAACCATCGTGTTATCGTCGGCAACGAGGATCAAGTGTGTTTTAGCGCCGCCGTTCGATAATTGGGTATCAATCGTGAACATATTGAAAACTCCTTGGAGTTGTACGGTTAATCAGGAACACGAGTCGATTGCAGTTGCTTATTACAATCGTTTTTCACCAAATACATCTTATCGGCACTGTCACAAGGCCGCCATCCGTATTTTTACTTAATTTTTGGTGTGCATTTGTTTGCATGAGTCATTGAGGGTGATTTTGCTGTAGATCGCATATCAAGTAGTTTTACGTATTCGAATTAAGTACTAAACTGAGTGGGCTTTCACGGCTTCGTATGTATACTCACCGTATAAGAGAGTTGTATTATCTGAATTATGATTTATTTTTTACGGAGGATCTCCCCATGACACAGGAAGAAGATAACAACCTTATCCCTTCACGGGAACAGAATGTTTTTCTTATCATCAATCGTCAAATGATTCCGCTTGAGAAAAAGGTGACCCGCCTTGGGCGTCAATTGGGAAATGATGTCGTTTTGCAGGAAGAGTCCGTCTCGCGCTTCCATGCTGAGATACGCTATGAAGATGGGAAGTTCATTCTGTACGATAATAATTCCACGGCAGGTACCTACGTAAATAGCAAACGTATTGATCGTTGCGTGTTGATCTCCAGTGATTTGATTTCGTTTTCCTGCATACAGGTCATGTTCGTGAACAATAACGCCAAACTGGCTGGTAAAGCCATGGGAATGACACAAAAACTGCATTCGAGAAAATGAACATGAATTCCAAACCACTTATCTTGATCATTGATGATGACCCCGCCTTGTTGATGGGTGTATCTGCCACCATCAAAAAATATGGTTTTCAGGTTGTTTCGGCAGAAGATGGGAATGACGGCCTTGCAAAAGCAAAAGAGATCAAACCCGACCTGATCCTTTCTGATGTCATGATGCCTCCTCCGGATGGGCTTGAGCTCCGTAGGATAATGAGCCAGGATCCTCAACTGGCTTCCATTCCCTTTATTTTTCTTACCGCACGCTCCGGTGTGGAGGATAAAGTCAGTGCCATTATGGATGGCGCAGATGACTATATTACGAAACCGTTTGTGGTGTACGAGTTGATCGCCAGAATTAGCGCCGTACTGCGCCGTGTAAAGATCGCTGAAGAGAATGGTAGGGAACAGGCCCGTGTAGCGGCCGAAGCAGATCTTGAAAGAGTGCGTCAGGAGATTTTGCAGAATTTCCATCATGAGATCCGCACGCCGCTTTCGAACATCATGATGCCGCTGCAATTGGCGATCAATAACAAGTTCGATGATGCCCAGGAGCAGAGTCGGTTCTTAAGCAAGGCCCTCTCAAGCGCCAGCCGACTTGAATCGCTCACTACGGATTTGATCTTATTAAGTAATATCGATCAGGGAAACTTGAACACCATTCGCCAGCCCATTGATATGGAAATGGATGTCGCTTCCATTGTTAAAAGACGCCTCGATCGTTACGACGAAAAAGGCCTGGATTTTACAATGGATATTTCTTCAAGCGGAAAAATTTCAGCGCCCCGTCGCGAGTTTACGCATGCCCTTGTTCATCTGGTGGATAATGCCTTCAAGTTCACATCTAAAAATGGAAAGGTGCATCTACGCATAACCCCCACTGGGAACGGCGGCGCAACGCTGGATGTTTTTGATAATGGTCCCGGGATCCCATCACGTTTGCATGAAAAGGTGTTCGAGCGTTTTTATCAGATCAGCCAGGGTGATGCCCGTGAATTTGAAGGGATGGGTGTGGGACTTTCGATTGCACGTGCTGTATTTAGAAGCCTGCGTGGCGAAGTGAAAATACTTGAATCATTGCGTGGATGTCATATACAGGCGCATCTTCCCGACCCTCAACCTGGTGACGTGACCTATGGATGAAAAAACCGTCCCGATAGGGAATCTACCTCCGCATTTGATGGCCTTGCTGAACAAGCAGAAAAAAGTAGTGGATTGGGGCGAAGACATTCACTATCGTGCCTTGTTCGATCAGACGGGTGAGGTTGTCTTTATCATTGGCATGGACCTGCATTACATCACTGCCAATCGCCAGGCGCTTGACCTGCTTGGATACAAAAAAGAAGAGATCGTCGGCTTACCGGTCAGTTCGGTCATGTCGTTGAGTGATGGGGTGGAAGATGGCACTGTGTTGGACGATGACACAAATATGGTGGAGCGCATCCTCAAGCGAAAGGATGGCTCCACTTTTCCTGTCGAGGTGAGTGCCTCCATCATCTACAACGAACGAAATGAGCCTGCCTACATTCAAAGCATTGCGCGGGATATTTCCGAGCGGAAGAAATCTGAGCTGGCGCTGACCAGATATTCGCGCATTCTTTCCGCCATCAATCATGCCACCGCCCAGTTGCTGCGTTCCTCAAAGATCGGCGAAATGATCCCTGATGCCCTGGCAGCGCTTGGTGAAGCGATCGGTGTAACGGGTTGCGCTATTTTTGAGGTCAACACCTTTTCGCCGCAGCCTGTGGTTCTCACGCAGTATCAATGGGTCAAGAGTGACACTCCTGACTTGAATGTTTCAAACCTCATCCTGCCAATCATTCCCTCCATTTTGAAGGCTTCGGGTGGACAATTTTTCAATAATGACGTCGGTAGACACGGCCCATCTTTTTTTGTTTTCCCCATTTATGGAACACTCGATTCGTGGAAATTCCTTGGCGTTTTTGATACTTCCAAATTGCTTGCCTGGTCTTCTTCCGAGTGTGATGCGGTTGAAATGGCCGCAGGGTTGATGGGCTCGGCCTTGCAGCGCACCAGTTATGAAGAGACGATTCGAGAAAATGAAAATCGGAACCGCATCATCCTTTCGGTTCTGCCTGATCTGTTGATCCGCCTGACCACCGATGGGGTCATCCTTGATTACACTACGAACCCCGATCATCCGCTCTACCTGCATCGTGACATGATCTCAGGCAGGCGTTTGAGCGATATCTGGCCCGAAGAAACCGTGCAAAGCATTCTGACCGTCCCAAATGTGGATGAAGATGATGAAGAGCAACGCCCGGTGTTTGGTTTTACCCTGCCCTTTAGCGCTCGTGATTATGAATCGCGGCTATTGCCGATCAGTGAAACAGAAGTATTGGTTGTCATTCGTGATGTCACCGATCAAGCCCGTCTCGACCGCATGAAGTCCGATTTTATCAACCGCGCTTCGCATGAATTGCGCACCCCATTGACGACAGCCCTCCTAATGACCGAATTAATTCAAGATGGTGGCAGCCGCGAAGAATTAGATCAATACTGGCGGACGCTAACCAGTGAATTGAACCGTCAAAAAGTATTGATAGATCGGCTGTTGATCGCTGGCCGCCTGGAGAGCGGTATGATGGAGTTGGAGTCTACGCTTTTGGATTTGACACCAGTATTGGAAGAATCGATCATGGCGGTCAGGCCCATTGGTAATAAGCGGGATGTTTCCATTAAGTTGATGAGCGAACAAAGTGATTTTTACATCGCAGGCGATAAAAGCGGATTGCAGCAAGTATTCATCAACCTCATCAATAATGCCATCAAGTTTTCGCCGAAGGGCAGCACTGTTCTGGTTGGCTTGTGGAAGGGGAATGGGTACGTACATATTTCGATCGCCGATCAGGGCATCGGAATCCCTCCAGATGCCATGCCGCATCTTTTCCAGCGTTTTTATCGAGCCAGAAATGTGACGATTGCTGAGATCCCAGGCAGTGGTATTGGCTTGTACATCGTAAAATCCATTGTCGAAAAACTTGGCGGTGATATCAGCGTGGAAAGCGCGCCACAAAATGGAACCACTTTTACCGTTTCATTCAAAGATGCTCATGCCTCTCAGGCGTAAGCAGAGTTGAACCCCGTCTGGGCTTGTTGTAAAAAAGAGAAACGCCTCGCATGGAATTCATCCATGCGAGGCGTTTGGTTTTCAAAAGCAGTTTATTCGTATGCCAGAGTATCGCGAACGGTCAGCCGTGATGCGCGGCGGGCGGGGAGGGCGCTGGCGAGTGATCCAAGCACGATCGTGAAGATCAGCCAGGCGGCGATTCCACTCACGCCGTAGACAGCAGGCATCGGGGCGGTAAGGATCGCCATTCCCACTCCATAGCAAAGGATGTTCGTGATCGGGATGGCGATCACAATGCTGATCAGCCAACTGACGATCCCGATCACCATGCCTTCAACAATTACGATGGCTTGAATGTCGCCATTGCTGGCGCCGATGGCCCGCATTACGCCGATTTCGCGGGTGCGTTCCAATACGTTGATGCTCATGGTTCCCATCAAACCCAGCCCGCCGACGATTGCGATCAAGGTTGCCATGACCAACATGAAATAGACGAGGATATCGGTTTGTGCCTTTTGGTCGCGGATAAAATCTGCGCTAAGCTGTGTGGATCTGATCTGAACACCTTGCGCTTCAAAGGCGGCCTGCACCATATCATTGATCCGCTTTTGGGTGACGGAGTCGTGTTGGGTGG
>DAOQID010000071.1:6399-19886 GCA_035339375.1 Anaerolineales bacterium
GCGGCCTGCACCATATCATTGATCCGCTTTTGGGTGACGGAGTCGTGTTGGGTGGTGGTGATGCGCAGTGAGTAGGCCATGTCAATTTCGCCAACGAGCTGGCTCAGGTATTCGTAATTGGCGTACAACAACGGCGGGCTGACATTGCCAGGCAGGCTATACGTGCCGACGATCTGCCAATCGGTTTCCTTGCCATTGGTTTCTATGGTCAGCCAATCGCCGATCTTCAGGTCTGGGAAGACCTTGAGCAGGTGATTGCCAATGACAACGGCATTTTCATCGCCAGGCTGCAGCCAGCGCCCTGTGGAAATGATCGGGCTGATAAGAGTGGATGTGGAAGGTGGGGCCACAAAAAGGATTTGCGTTCCCGATTCGTCATCGCCCATTTTGAGGGTGCCTGGGTATTCCAGCCAGCCTTCTGCGCCTTCCACTCCTGGGATGTTTTCCGTGATGCTGGCCACTTTATCAAAACGGTAGCCGCGGTCGAAGGCAATATTGATGTCCGCTAGGAAGTAACCCTGAATATCCTGCATCACCTTATCAAAAGAGGCCCATAGGTTGTACACCGCAATGAACACTGCTCCTGCCAACACAAGGGTGAATAACGTGATTCCCAGACGTACCTTGCGCCTGAACGTATTGCGGATCGAAATGCGAATTGGGCGCGGAATGAGCACAGACTTTTGGTTGACAGAGTCTGCCTTGGGGCGGGCGTTTCCACCGAGGCCATAGTCACTGATCGCTTCACGGACCGTCACACGTACACTGTTGTAAATTGGGAGGATGGCTGCCAGCAAGGGCACCACCAGTGCCACGATCACTTGTTGAATCAGTGTGGATGTATACCCTTTGTATGGCGAGGCATAAAAATTCAGCCATTGTGCCATGCCGCCGCCGATTTCCTCTGCGGCAAGGTTGGCCAATGGAATGGCGATTGCCAGCGCACCCAACCCAAACCCTAAAATCAGCACAACATACATGCCTGTGATCTGAATGGTTCCACCGCCTACAGCCTTCATAATACCGATCTGGCGGGTTTGCTGGGTCATCAACGCTGTAATGGTGTTGATAATGAGGAAGCCGCTCAGTAAAACGGTCAGGTAGCCGAGGATGCTCAACACGAAGAATACACCCTGGGTGATGCTCCATGCAAAGTGGTGCCCAGGCTCATACACATTCACGAAAAACACGGTTGCGCCTGCACGCTCCACACGGTCTGCAACGGCTTGCGCCACTGTGGTTACATGCTCCTGATCGGTTTGCTTTTCAAGGACGCTGATGGCGAGCATTTCATAGCTTGAGGTGTCGCCGCCCAGCCATTCCAGCGTGTCGGGTGTTACGTATGCGCCGACTGTGTTGGCAAGGTTGAATGGAATGCCAGTGACATCATGCATGTACCCTGTCAACTTCAATTCACGTCTCTTGCCGTCGGCTAGTTCCACCAAAATGGTGTCGCCAGCTTTGTAACCCATTCCCATTGCACTGCCATCGAAGATGGTCTCGTTCTTTCCGTATGTGGGAATGCTGATCTCGCCCGTGACTGGTTTAAGGAGGTTGAGCGTGAGTTTCCCAGGGTTTTCCAGTGCGATGAAATTGACGTTGGTGTAGGTTCCATCAGGGCGGACAATGCGCGCACCGACCGATGAAAATCCCTGCACCTGCTCCACACCAGGGACGGTTCGGGCGATCTTCACCATGTCGTCGTCAAGCGGGCCTGCATAAACCTGCGCTTCAGCAGGGTTTGCAGAAAGATAATCATCGTCCATGCTTTGCATCATATAAGCACCCATGTTGCTGTTGAAACCAACTGCAAAGGTGCCCACCATGATGGTCATGATGGTGAGGAAGGTCCGTCCGCGGTTGCCCCAAAAATCAGCCCAGACCTTTTTCCAACGCGAACTCATTTGGAGCCTCCTCGAATGGACATATGCTCGTCTTCGTGCTTGTCTGCCATCTGGTGCAGCGCATCGCGCGTGACCTGAGACTGGTCCAGCAATTCTTTGAGTTGACCATACTCGATGGAGACCACTTCAACGGGTCCGCTTTCAGAGGCACGGACAGAAGCCAGATGTTTCTTTTCGTGGAAGAATTCAATTTCGCCGAAGCATTTCCCAGGTCCAAGTTGAAGCGCCACCACATCCGATTGATTGGTGCGCGGCAGGACAACTTCCACTGTCCCTTTCGAGACGACGTAGAAAGTATCGGCATGAGTCCCTTCTGAGAGGATCATGGCGCCTGGCTCGAATTGCAGGGTTTTGGCACTGCGTGTGAGTTGCAGTAATTGCGCCGCGGTCAGTGTGGGCATGGCTTTGGCTACATACTCGTTGACAATTTCACCGTCAGCGATGAGGGCTGTGCGGTGGGTACGTTTTGCGAGGGCGCTATCGTGTGTAACGATGATGATGGTTTTGCCCTTGGAGACGAGGTCGTTGAACAGTGAGAAAACAGATTCGGCTGTCTTTGAGTCGAGGTTGCCTGTGGGTTCATCAGCGATGATGACGGGCGGGTCGTTGGCGAGGGCACGGGCAATCGCCACGCGTTGCTGCTGTCCACCCGAAAGGGCGGTGGGGAGTTTGTGCGCATGGTCTGCGAGTTCCACCAGTTCAAGCAATTGCATAGCCCGCTGATGACGTTCGCGCATGGGATAGGTGCGGCAGAAATCCATCGGCAGCATGATGTTTTCGATGACCGAGATCATCGGCAGCAGCTGGAAGAACTGAAATACAACGCCGAGGTTCTTGCCGCGCCAGCGGGCCATTTTGTTCTCGCTGAGTTTGTGTACCGCCGTGTCATTTACCCAGACTTCGCCATTGGTAGGGATGTCAATGCCTGTGATCATGTTTAACAGGGTGGTTTTGCCGCTGCCTGATTTACCGATAATGCTGACAAACTCACCCGCGTTGATCTGCAGGTCTATGTTATTGAGGGCCTGATAATCGCCGATGGCTGTTTTATAAAATTTGTTCACATCGCGCAGGTCGATCATGGGGCGGGTGTCTGTGCTGGTGTGGTTGTTTTTTTGAAAGAATGCCATTATATACGTGCCTTTCTTGCGCCGATGTTTGAAGAGGGGAGTGCATCACATCAAAGGATGTCACTCCTTTTTGATTCAGAAGCAGTTTCAAGGTCCAGCGCGAAGCGGTTTTTTTATTCCACGAACTTGACGATGGCGGTCATGCCCCAACGCATGGCAGGGTCTTGTTCGGTAAGCAGGATGGTGACTTCGTAAACAACGTCACCTTGATTTTCGGAAAAATCCTGGCTGATGTAGAGAACGGTGCCGCTCAGTTCCACTTCGGGGAGCGCATCCAACGTCACTGTGACCGATTGGCCTTCCTTGATCTTGACCACGTCAATTTCAGTCAGGTCGGTGGTTTTGACGACCCATTTTGAATTGTCGGCAATGGTGATGACAGGCTGACCCGAAGCGGCGAATTCTCCGACTTTGAGATTCAAGTCTGTGATCAGGCCAGGGAAGGGGGCGCGTACTTCGGCGCTGGCGAGGGCGGCGCGGGCTCCAGCCGTATCCGCTGAAAAAGATGGGTCTTGCAGGGCTTCGTAATCTTTTTGGGCAAGGGTCAGGCGGGAGTTTGCGTTTTGCAGGGTCGATTCGAGTTCAAGCCAGAGAATGGCCTTGCGGTAACGTGCCCAGGCGTCATCAAGCGCTTGCTTGTAGATTTTCGCTGTACCAGTGACCACACCGCTGTTCTTTTCGGCTTCGGTTTGGGCCAGGCTGCGTTCGCTGAGGTTTTTGTACGGTTCGAAATCAGCGCGGGCTTTATCAAGTTTGACCAGCATTTCGCTGACCGCTTCAGATGGGGTCATCCCATCGAAATCGGAGGGGACGTCAAAATTATCCAGCTTGAACTGGGCATCGCGCACTTCCTGGTAGGCGGCGGTCATTTCGGCCAGTGCCTTGGCTTGTGCGGTTTCGAGGGTTTGGGCTTCGTTCGATTTCAGGCGGGCAATTACATCGCCAGCGGCGACCTGATCGCCTTCGCTGAACAAGACCTCGCTAACCAATCCGCTGGCGTTCAGGGCCAATTCGGTGTAGTGGATCGGTTCAAGGTTGCCCTCGGCAATGATGGTGTTATCGGCAAGGACGGTTGGAATGGGGGTGGGTTCCGCAGTGGCGGGGGCAGCTCCACAGGCTGTTGCAAAAAGGGAGATAACCAAAAGAGCGATCAGAGTTGTGTGTTTCATGGTGCTTTCCTTTGTAAATTTACTTATCCCGAATGGGATGGATTTTCAAGGGTATTTACGCGCCGTGGCAGAAATGGTTGCAAAAATACTCCAAAAAAGCTAATGAAAAGACAGCCTATCACAACTCTTGAAAGATTGGATGGCTGCCTCTAAAAAACAGTTCTCAGGGATTGTTTCTAGCCCTGCTACGGGCTGGGTTTGTCAATTGGTGATGTGGAAGTAAAAGAGAAAGAAGTTCTCCCTGCCTTTCGGGTCTCTCATACCATGCGGGAAGAAGGTGTCACCGAGCACGGGCGCAAAGGGCATATTCTCGTTTTTTACCCAGCCGCCCAGTGTGGTTTGCATGGTTTGCGGGGTGTGCATGGTGGATACATAAAGTTGATTTGAGAAGGTCATGCGCGTGGTTTTGGCGATCATTCCCATCCGCTGGGCGAATGTACTGTCTTTTGCTGAGAGCATATCCGCTGCCATGCGGCACACGCTGATCAAGGTATTGTTGTCCATTTTTTCGGGGGTAAAAGCCATGATGTAAACAGTTTGAAGTGTGGGCATGGAATTCTCCTTTTTGGAAATTATAGTGTATTCGCTCCAGCCGCATCAGGTTTCAAACGTATATTACAATTGACCCATATGTCCCAGATCAATTTGAAGAAATTAAACACGCATCGCACGCGGACCTTCAACCTGCCTCCCAACAAGAGGCTTTCAACGCCAGCCCAGGCATTGACCTTCATCAAAAAACGCGGCTTCGTTTACTTCTGGCCCATCAAAGGCATTGACCTGCCCTCCCTGTGGGCGGCGGTTGCGGGTGACCGTCCCGTTGCCGAAAAGCACGATGACCCAGGTCACATCACCTGGGGTTGGAAAGATAACGCCCTTGATAAGAAGGTTTGGTATTACGCCAAGATATTACGCGGCAAAGCCACAATGATCTCACTTGAGACCGCCCCTTATTTTTACGCCCTCTCTGAAAATTATGGTTCGCCTGATGAAGATTATCTCATTGCCTATCAAGAGGGGCGGCTGACACAGGCTTCAAAACAAGTTTATGAAACCCTGCTTGAAAATGGCGCCCTGAACACCCTTGATCTGCGCAAAATGGCGAAGCTATCCAATGCCAAAGATTCTGAATTCAACAAAGCCCTGGAGCAACTGCAAAGAGATTTCAAGATCCTGCCAGTGGGTGTGGCGCAGGCCGGCGCATGGAAATATTCCCACATCTACGAGATCGTTCCACGGCACTTCCCCGACCTGCCCGAACAGGCACGTCAGATCACAGAATCGCAAGCGCGGATGAAACTGCTGGAACTCTATTTCAACCTTGTCGGCGCGGCACAGATGAGGGATGTTGTGAAATTGTTTGGCTGGTCCACCGAGATAACGAATCGTATCGTGAGTAGAATGACTGATCAGGGCTTGCTTGCAAAATCAACCCATCCAAAACATGTCGGGGAATGGCTTGTGCTCCCGTCCCTTGTATAATGGATAAAAAACTCCCGTGAAATTCACGGGAGTTTTTTGCTTTATTCGTAAACCGGAGTTGTCACAGAAGGAAACTTCGGTGATTTTGCCATGCGGATGGCCTGTTCAAAAGCCCGCTTCTCTTTGCGCTGAGCATCGATCTTGCGCTGAACGTGCGGCGCAAAGAACCCTGCATAGCGTTTTTGTAACTCAGGCTTTTGCCAGTCATTGCCGCCGACTTTTCCGCGGCATGTGGCGGCTCCGCACCCACATTCGAACTCATCGTAGGGCATGGTGTCGCTCATGGCATAATCAAAACAAACTTCCTCGCCGATTTTGATGTCTCGCATTGCAACGAGTCCAATCTGGCCCGAAAGACCTGCATTCGGATTGCACGAGTGATTGACATAATCTCCTTCTCCAATGGGGCGCGGCACCAGGAAATGACGATCTTCAACCTGGATGCAAAGGCTGCGCTCACGGTCAGGAAGGTGGATAAAGGCGTCCCATTCATAAACGACGCCCCCGAAAACGGCTACGAGCTCACCTTTGTTGATGGGCTCCAGGGCATAAATGCCGTTTCCACTGCCATCGGCCTTCGGGCGGCCTTCCAACTTAGAAGACAGATAGGAACTTGGTTGCTTGGACATTCATAAAAACTCCTTTTTTGGGTTAAAGATTAACAGCGCCCTCCCCGGTGGTCGAGCCGGGAAAAACGCCATTGATACAGCAATCATACAATAAATTTTCTGCATGTAAAGGTTTTTGTAATACCAAATCCCTTGCATTTCGTGATGATTTTTTATTTCAAACCCTCTTGCACGTTATTTAAATTTCCCCGCTAATGATGTGCATGCGTAATAAATATTTACCCGAATTGGATGAATTACCGCTTCACGCTTCGCGCCGCTGAAAACTGATTCTGTTCAAAATACATACTCTTCCTGTGAATTTATTCCACCCAACGCGGCCCCCAATCAGGCTCAGGGTGATTGGTGAGTTGAATCTGATTGCTTCCGTCCACACGCATGATGTAGAGATCAGCCTGCTCGTCGTTGCGCAGTGAGTTGAAGACGATGTACAACCCGTCTGGAGAATAGGATGCGCCTGCATTGTTGCCGCCATCGGTGAGTTGGGTGTAATTTCCACTGGCGATGTCGATTGAGAAGATGTCTTTGTCACCGAATGGGCCTGCATAAATAAGCAGACTCTTCCCATCAGGAGACCAATCGAGGCTGCCGCCAATGCCTTGCAATCCGCGCGAAACCTGGCGATGTTCTCTTCCATCCGAATTCATGACGTAGATCTCATATTCCAATGGCGCGCCCGTAGACATGGCGTATGCGATCTGACTCATGTCAGGTGACCACGTCACTGCCACGATTTCGTTGACCCCCGCATAAACGAGGTGCGGATTCAATCCATCAGCATTGACCATCCAGATCGCGGGCAGGCTGTCGCCCACCTGGTTGACGAAGATGATTTTCTGCCCGTCGGCAGAGTAATCGGGTGAGACCACATTGCCAATATTTTGGGTTAATTGCGTCAGTTGCTTTTGCCCGAACTGTAAAAGATACAAATCAAACGCCCCGTTGCGATTGGAGGCGAATAACAGCGAGCTTCCATCAGGAGTGAAGGCGGGGTAGTAACTGCTGGCATCCATATCTGAAAGTTGAGTGTAACCAGAGCCGTCACGGTTGACAATGCATACCTGGTTGTAGTCACCTCGTGTACAGGTGAAGGCAATGCGACCTCCGTGTGGGTCAGTGGGGCGTGGCTCGGGGGTGAATGTGGGCGGCGGAGTAAAATCTGCGGCAAAGGGCGTGAACTGGATCGGGGTTGGAATCACGACGGGAGCGGGACGTACCAGCCAAAACAATGAAGCGAATCCCAAAAGCAGCACAACAACGAATGCGGTCATGATGCCCATGCCTGATCTGCGCTTTTTAGGCTGGGCAATTGCAGTCATGCGCTCTTCGAGCGGCAGGGAATCTTCTGTGATGATGTTAGGCTTGGGCGGCGGCAGGAAATTCCATCCCTCAAGAACTGCCGAGGTGACAGGAGCAGTTTTCGGGTCGGTGCGAAGCGGCACTTGATCCACTGAAGATTGGGTTGCCAACGCAAGCGATGAGAGTAATTCGGTGGTGGTCTTGAGTCGATTTTCGGGATTTTTTCGCAGGGCCCATAGGATCATCCGCGAGAAATGATCGGGAATCTCCTTGTTGAGGGTGATGGGTGCTGGCGGCGTGAGATCAAGATGAGCTTTTTTAATTTCAGCATTGGTTTTTGGCGCGGATTTACCGTTGATCCATGCGCCTGTGATGAGTGTGTAAAGTATGGCGGCCAGGGAGTAAATATCTGATGCTGGGGTGAGCTTTTGATCGGTGAACTGTTCTGGTGAAGCGTACAGACGCAGATATTTCCCATGCGGATATTCGATGATGGCGTTGATCTGTTGGGCGGCGCTGATTCCGCTGACCAAAATTTCACCGCGTTTGTTGATGTGAATGAATTCAGGAATGAGGTTTAAGTGCAGGTAGTTCTGTTTGTGCAGGGCTTCGAGTGCGGCACAGATTGCCTTTGTGTACACCAAGGCTTCAGTTGCGGAGAGGGGAGGCCTTGCAAGTATTTCGACAAGCGACGGGCCATTTACCCATTCTTCCAGAAGGAAGTTTGTGGTTGGGGTTTGGTACAAGCCAAGAAAAGGGACGATGTTTGGATGTGAGATGCTGCGCAGTCTGGCGGCTTCTGCTTCAAGGTGTTTCAGCTTTTCGATATTTTCCGAAATCGTTTTTGGCAGAAGGGTAAGGGCCAGCGGTTTGTTGCTGCGCGTGTCGGTTGCGCGGTAAAGCTCCCCAAGCGGTGTGAGTGTGACGAACGTTTCGATTTGATATTGATTGAGGAGAGTCTGGCCTGGCGACAGAAATGGCATGTGCGGATTTTAATTCAAATTGCCCTGTTGTGGACAAGGTATAATATTTTTCAGCAGGCAATTCGTTTTTTAGGAATCAGGATGAATACTACATCTTCCAGTGTGACGCTTCGATGGGTGGATTTGATCCGTGTAATTGGTGCTTTCCTTGTGGTGATGGCTCATGTTGCTTATACGGGAGCAGGCCCTGTGCTGGCTTCGACCTATTATTTTGTGATTTCGCGTGTGGCAGTGCCTTTGTTCTTTATGGTGAGCGGGTTTTTACTTTTGAAAAAAGAGGAACCCTATGGGGTGTTTTTTAGAAAACGTGCGGTGAAGGTGGCTGTGCCTTTTCTTGTATGGTCGGTAATTTATCTGCTTTGGAAGCGTGAAGGCTTTGAAACGGGCTTTTCGCTGGACCTTGTAGTGAGCTATGTGGTGAAGATTGTCCGCGGTCCGCGTGAGAACCATCTTTGGTTTTTTTATGCGTTGATCGGCCTGTATTTATTTACGCCGATCTTGCGGGTGTTTGTGGCGCGGGCATCCAAAACAGATTTATTTTATTTCTGCGGACTGTGGTTTTTGGTTGTGCCCATTTTTTCCCTTTTGCAGGAATTTACGCCGATCAAGATCGGGTTTGAGTTGTATTTTGTTGCTGGATATACGGGGTATTTTTTGCTCGGCCATGTACTTGGCCTTTTCGAATTTTCCCGCAAACAGTTGTACGGATTGGCAGTTCTGTTCCTTTTTCTTTCCGTTCTAACTGCTTATTTGGATCTTCAGTCGAATTTGCTTAAGTGGAATACCCAGTACTTTGTCAGTTATTTGAGCGTGAACATTGTTTTGTTGACTGTTGCGGCATTTATCCTGCTGCGTGAAATTCCAATTGATGACCGGTGGTATGCATTTCTGGCTCCACTTGGGCGTGCCAGTTTTGGAATTTATCTGGTCCATGTGATCGTTTTGACCGAGCTTGAAAAAATACCCGCCATCCATTACTGGTTTTCGGCGGGTTCTTCGGTATATATGATTCCCCTGTTGGGTTTATTTGGTTTTGCAGTTTCCTATCTGATCGTGGCTGTTGTTCAGAAGATCCCAGTGTTACGCTGGGCCATGCCGTAAAAAATTACAACGCCCAAGCCAGCATCAAGCCGAAAATGGCAACCAGCAATCCAATGTGCAGGAAAAGATTGGTGGAGGCTAAAAACCCGCCTGGGAAAATAAATTGAACGAGTAAATTGACCAGAATTAGAACAAGGCCAATAATGGGGAGCAATCCTTTTCGATGCGCCAGAAATTCAGACATGCGATCTAAAAACTTGGACATTATTCCTCCTCCAGATCATCGGCTTCGTTTTCTGTCATTTCCTGCTGGTTTGGTTTGATATGCCATGAGGCGTATTGAGCAAGCAGCCGTCCGGGGATTCGTCCCTGCATGACCACGCCGCCGCGTTCATGTTCCACGCGTTCCACCTGACCCAATTCATGAAACAACGAAATGAGCGCGCCCTGTTGGTAGGGAAGGCGCACATTGATCGGGCTGTAGGATTCGTACAGTTCCTCACGGATCAAATGCAGCAAATCTTTGATGCCTGTCCCTTCGCGCGCAGAAATGGAGACTGCTTTGGGAAAGGCTTTCAGGACCTCGATCGCGTTCTCCGGGTGGTTGAGCAAATCGGCTTTGTTCAGGGCTGTGATCATCGGAATATGACCTGCGTCAATCTCGTTCAAGGTTTCCTGCACTGCCTGATATTGGTTGAGCGCATTGGGGTGAGAAATATCAACGACATGTAAAAGTAGATCGGCTTCCGCGATTTCCTCCAGGGTGGCATGGAATGCGGCAATTAACGAAGTGGGAAGTTTTTGAATGAATCCAACCGTGTCGGTCATCAACGCTTGATCGTCGCCGGGCAGCTGTACACGGCGGGTGGTTGGGTCAAGTGTGGCGAATAGCTGGTCTGCTACGTAGACCTCAGACTTGGCAATGCGATTGAGCAGGGTGGATTTTCCAGCATTGGTGTAACCAACCAGCGCCACGGTTGGGATGCGTGAACGTTTGCGCTGGGCACGATACCGCATGCGGTGTGCTTCCACCTTTTCGAGTTCGCGTTTGATGTGGGTGATGCGTTTGCGAATGGCGCGTTTGTCCACTTCGAGCTGGGTTTCACCGGGACCGCGTAGACCAACCCCGCCTGTTGAACCTGCCCGTCCGCCGCCGCCGCCTGCCTGTCTTTCGAGATGGGTCCATGCACGGGTGAGGCGTGGCAGGTTGTATTCGTATTGTGCCAATTCCACTTGCAACATGCCTTCACTGGTGTGGGCGTGTTGAGCAAAGATATCGAGGATAAGGGCGGTTCGGTCAAGCACCCGAATGGAGAGGGCCTTTTCCAATTCGCGTTGGTGACGGGGAGAGAGTTCATCATCGAAAATGATGACATCGGTGAGTGTTTCTTCAGCAAGTGCTTTTAATTCTTCCACTTTGCCGGGGCCGATGTAGGTGACAACGTGAGGGCGGTCCAGCCTTTGGGTGAGTTCACCGACCACGTCTACGCCTGCAGTGTCTGCGAGCAGAGCAAGTTCGGCAAGTGAGTCGTTTAACGGGAGCATGGATTTATCCCCGCGAATCTCAACGCCGACTAAAAAGGCGCGTTCACGAGGTGGGGTTGTTGGTTGGGGGAGTTTCTTTGCCAATGGTTTCTTTTTCCGATTCTGATTTTAACTGCCCGGGTGCGCCGAAAAACTTGGTAATTAGCGGATCCGTCGCTTCTGTGCGTGTAGGCAATAGGATGTGAAAGGTTGAGCCTTTCAATTTTTCTTCATCATACCCTTCGGATTCTACCCAGATGGTTCCGCCATGCGCTTCGATAATTCCGCGGGTGATGGGGAGGCCGAGGCCGGGGCCGCCTCCCTTGAATTTGGTCTTGCCGCTCGAATGCAAGTCGGTGCGCCCAAGCTGACCGAACTTTTCGAAGATACGGGATTGATTTTCAGGTGAAATGCCAATGCCCGTGTCTTTGATCGTGATCTCAATGAAGCCAGGCAGCAGCCTGCCTTCTATGGTGATCGTGCCGTGGTCGGGAGTATATTTGATCGCGTTGGATGCTACATTGTAAAGCGCCTGATAGAGCCGTTCCGAATCGCCGTAGATCATCAAGTCACTGCCTTCGAATTGGTTGACGATCAACGTTTGTTTTCGGTCGGTAACGGTCTTTTTTAATTCGTTTTTCAACAAGTTCAGCATGTGGCTGACCCAAAGCGGCTGGAAGTTGAGTGCAAGCAGATTGTTATCGATGAGCGAGACATCGATCATATCGTCGATGATCTGGCGCAGGCGTTGAATGCCTGTGTTGACTCCCTTCAACAAACTGTCAATGGGCGATTGGCCTGATTGCTCGACCATGTCCACCATCATGGTGGTGTAGCCTTCGATGAGGGTGAGTGGCGTCTTGAGTTCGTGGGCAGCCACCGAAATAAAATTGGATTTGTTATGGTCAAGCTGTTGCAGTTTTTCCTGGGTCTTGTTCAGTTCACTGGAAATATGTGCAACGCGGGTTTCCATTTCGTAGCGAACAACCACACTCAGGCTGTGGGTAAAGATGGGGACAACGGCTGCAACCAACTCAAGCGCATCTTCTTTCCCTAGATTTTCACGCGCCACTTCAATGGTAAGCGTGGTCATACGGTTGACTATGAAAGAAACGTAGTAATCTCCCTGTTCCAGATTCGTTTCGGTGGGAGATTGCCCCCAATCGTACAACACCGGGTCAAGCCAGGCTAGATTGCCCGTTACAACCGTGTGTTCGAGGAGTTCGTAAAAACGTTCAAGCTGTTCAATAAAACCCACGCGAACGCCCTCGCCGCTTGCGAGTTCACGGGAGATGCGTTCCACCCACGGAGTGCGAATTTTTTGCAGGGATTCCTGTACCGTCATTGCTGTAAGTTTACGCCTTGTTTAGACTTTTGACCATATAAATATTTGAAAATGCGGCCTTGGTGGTTTCGTGCGGTGCTATTTGGAGGTTTTTCCACTGATCCAGGTCAGCAGGGTATTGCCAACGGCGCCAAGGCTTTCAGCAGAGACTTTGTCGGGAGTGTCTTGCGTGGTGTGCCAGTAGGGATAATCAAAGTCGATGATGTCAACGGCGGGGATGCCAGCTTCGAGGAAGGGGGTGTGGTCATCGAGCATGGAGTATTTTTCTTCGTTGATGAATTTATCGCCGTAGCCAAGTTGGGCGGCAATGCCCCAGATCTCAGTGCGGATGGCGATGTCGGAATTCTGCTCGAGGTAGATGTTCAAATCTGCATCGCCGATCATATCTACGATGACAACTGCTTCAGGCCGAACGGGAATTTCTTCAGCGAAGGCGCGTGAACCTAAAATCCAATCCCAGCCTTCTATGCGGCCGTTGTCTTCGGTGTCGAAAAAGACCAGCCAAACAGGGACACTGTCTTCGGGGAGGGTGCGTGCCAGTTCAAGCAAAACCGCCACTCCTGAGGCTCCATCGTTGGCACCGGGAACGGGCTTGTTGAGGTTGGTGGGCTGCGGGTCGTGATCGGCGATCATGCGGGTATCGTAGTGTGCGCCGAGAATGATCTGTGGGTCTGCTTCGCCGCGTTTGGCGATGAGATTGTAAACAGGGTGTCCCATGCGTTCGGTTTCGTGGATTTCGACGGTCCAACCCGCGGATTCGAGTTCGGCTTGCATCCATGCGCGGATTTTGGCGTGACCGTCTGTGCCAGGAATGCGCGGACCGAAATCAACCTGCGTTTGCACGTCTGCATAAGCGCGGGAACTGTCGAAGGAAACAGGATCAGGTTCACGGTTAATAAAAGAGACGATGTACCAGCCTGCAACCAAGGCCAGAAGAGCGAAAATCGAAGATAGGTAGATGATGGCGGCGCGTTTGGTCAT
>DAOQID010000071.1:19986-21323 GCA_035339375.1 Anaerolineales bacterium
AGTGCGTTGGCGGCACGGTCGGCGTAGCGTTGACCGCGTTCGCGTTTGCCGATGCGCTTTTCGAGTTCGAGCGGTGGGAGGATGCCGAAATTGGCTTTCATGGGTTGGAAGTCTTTGAGGTCGGCATGTGTAATGTAGTGACAGAGGGCGCCAAGCATGGTTTCGGGCGGCAGGGTGACGGGGGGCTTGCCTTGAAGCAATTGTGCGGCGTTGAGCCCCGCCAGCAACCCTGTGGCGATGTTGCCCATGTATCCTTCCACGCCTGTGATCTGACCTGCAAAGAAAAGGTCATCACGGGTGATGTGTTGAAGGGTGGGGCGCAAAAGTTTTGGTGAGGCGATGAAGGTGTTGCGGTGCATTTGGCCGTAGCGTTCGAACTCGGCTTGTTCCAACCCAGGGATCATGCGTAGAACGCGCCTTTGTTCGGGGAATTTGAGATTGGTTTGAAAGCCAACGAGGTTATACAAACTGCCTGCAAGGTTATCCTGCCGAAGTTGGACGACGGCATAGGGGCGTTTGCCCGTGCGCGGATCGCGCAAACCGACAGGGCGCATGGGGCCATAGGCCAGTGAGTCGGTTCCGCGCTCGGCGATGATCTCAATGGGCAGGCAACCTTCAAAGAACTGACCTGCTTTGACGCCTGTGCGAATAGCATCTTCAAACGAGTGGAGTTGAATCCGTTCGGCGGTTTGCAAGGCGTTGACAAAGGCGTAGTATTCGTCTTTGGTGAAAGGGCAGTTGATGTAGTCGCCTTCGTCCTGATCGCCTTGCCCGTAGCGCGAGGCACGGAAGGCAATTTCCATGTTGATGGATTCGGCGAGGACGATGGGGGCAATGGCATCGAAGAAAAAGAGGTGTTCGTCGCCGCTTAATTTGGCAATGGACCGCGAAAGGCTTTCTGAGGTGAGTGGTCCGCTGGCGATGATGACGGGAGAATCGGGAATCTCTTTCATCTCTGCGCGGATGACTTCGATGTTGGGGTGGCTTTGGATCTTTTCAGTGACGAGGCGGGCAAAGGCTTCCCGGTCTACAGCGAGGGCCGCGCCTGCAGGGAGGGCCGATGCTTCGGCGCATTCAAGCAGCATGGAATTTAACAGCCTGAGCTCGTTTTTGAGGACGCCCGAGGCGCGGTCGGGTAGGTTGGAGCCCAGCGAGTTGGAGCAGACCAACTCGGCAAGGTCGCCTGTGAGGTGTGCGCCTGTGGGGTTTATCGGGCGCATTTCGTACAAGCGGACTTTGAATCCACGCTGGGCTACCTGCCACGCGGCTTCACTGCCAGCCAGTCCGCCGCCGATGATGGTGAGGGAGGTCATAGGGAGGGTATTATAAAGGAGGAA
>DAOQID010000072.1:0-8383 GCA_035339375.1 Anaerolineales bacterium
ACAGCCTTTTTCACCTTCGGCTTATCCGCTGGCAACTGCTCCAACTCGCTCACCAGTTTTTCGAGTACATCGAAACCGCCCTGCCAGAACTTCGCCGAGCGGATGTCCACGCCTGCTTCGGTGAGGATTTTTTCGGGCGCTTCTGATCCGCCCGCCGAAAGAATTTTCAGATATTTCGGCTTGAACGATTCGCCTTCCGCTTTGAACTGCTGATACAGCGAAAGCACAAGCAATTGTCCGAAGGCATAGGCGTACACGTAGAACGGGGTGTGGTAAATGTGCGGAATGCCGACCCATTCCCACTTGAATTCGTCGCTCAACTCCACCGAATCGCCGAATTGCTCTTTCAGGTTTTCCATGTAGGCTGCGCACAACTCATCCACGGAGGCGTTCTTCTGCACCATTTCATGTGCCTGCTTTTCGAACAGCGCAAAATATGACTGGCGCAAAATGGTGGCGTAGGCATCGTCCATTTGTTTGAAGAGGATGTCGCGCCGAACGGATTCATCGGTCTCTTCAGCCAGCATCTTGTCGATCAGCATCATCTCCGCAAATGTGGATGCGGTCTCTGCCAACGGGAGAGAGGATTGGAACGAAAAGGTGTTGTGTCCTGCCGCCAGCATGGAATGGATGGCATGACCGAGTTCATGTGCCAGCGTCGCAACCTCGCGTCCCGTCCCCTGATAGTTGACCAGGACCCACGGAGTCATCTCCGGCAGGACAGACCAGCAGAACGCGCCGCCGCGCTTGCCCTTGCGAATTTCGCTGTCAATGCGGTCTTCATCAAAGACACGTTTGGCCAATTCCGCCACTTTCGGGTCGAATGCAGAGAATGCCTCCAATACCATGTCTGCGGCGGTATCGAATTCGTAAGTCTTCTTTGAGCGTGCCACGGGCGCGTAAATGTCATAGCGGCGCAGTTTTTTCATGCCGACATGTTTGGCTTTCAGGTTGAAATAACGCTGGAAGATTTTTACATTCTTGCGGGCTGTGTTCAACAGCGCATCCACGGCTTCGTTGGGGATGTCATTGTTCAAGTTGCGCGCCGCGATCGGACTGGTGAACTTGCGCATGTCAATGTTTTCGTTGTGCCAGTCACGTGCGCGGGTCTGGTACATTTGCCCGAGGATCACGCCGTCATTGCCATACACGCGGAACTGCTCCTGATAACTTTCCGCGCGCACTTTCGGGTCGGTGCTATAGCGGAAGGATTGAAGCTCTGCCGCGGTCATTTCCTTTTCTTTGCCGCCCACACGCATCTTGAAGGTATAGCGATTGGTGATCGCATCATAGAGATTGATCAGCGCGTTGGAGCCAGTCACATTCTTGATGTTGACGATCTTCTCTTCCGCTTCGGTCAGGGTGTGCGGTTTGAACAATCTCAGCGCTTCGAGATAGTAGCGGTAATCGCCAGCGGCATCCATCAGGCGCCTGGCATTGGTCTCGTCCACTTCCTTCCACCATAAATTGAAGAACATGGTGCGGTTTTCGATCTCTGCCAGAAATTGCATGGCGCGGTTTTGCAGGGATTGCGCCGCCTGGTCTTGCGTATCTGCTGTAAAAGACAGGCCCGCAAAGGAATATAACTTGTTTGCGATGCGCAGCGTCTCTTCACTGGCACGGACGATCTGCATGAATTGTTCCGCGGAAATCTCAGGGTTGAGTTTTCCGCGCACGCCCTCAAAAGAGGTGACCTGCTCTTCGATCATGTCAAACGCGTTTTGCAGCTCGGCGCTTTCATAACCGGGGTACAGTGGAGCAAGGCTCCATTTTTTCTGGGTATAAGCCATTTTGTCTTCTCCAAAAAATAATTTACAGCCTCCAAATTATACGTCATCGGGATGGATTTTTGATGCTACCGCAGTATGGAATCGTTTTTGAAGAATATCCGCTACAGCATAAAGAAACACAAAGAGAATCTCAGTGGTCTCTGTGTTCTCCGTGGTGAAAATCCTATGGCACAGCCAAAAAGTGATTTTTCAACGTGTAGTGGATGTAATTCTCCCAGAGCGGAATCACATCTGCCATTTTGTAATCATGATCCGAAAAGGTCTGGATGATGACACGGCCTTCATAGCAGGTGGCTAGCACGGCTTCCTCGTTCGATTTCTGCGCAGCCAAGCCTGCCAGCAACACGGCATCCCCGGAGCCGCCGAGGCGAATCTGATCTCCGGTTTGGTTGGCCCAGTATCGGTCATAGTGAAGAAGCGGAAGCACCGTATTCGGTTCATTGAAAACGGGATGTGTTGAGTCCCACCAGTAGATCGAATCCGCCAGTTGATAATCCTTTTGGTAGCGAATTCCACAGCCGCCCAATATTTTGCTGATCGGTCCATTCGCTTCTGTGTCGAGATACCAGACCTCAGCGATCAGTGCCACCTTGTCGCGGGTCAGGCGGGTGTTGATCACATCCCAAAACTCGCCGGAGATGCGATCCTTTGCCTCCGCGCCGACGATGATCAGGTCATATTTTGTGCCGGAGTTGAGATACTCCATGAAGTGCCCGCTGTAGGAACCGGTCTGCGTGTATTTGATGCCCATGTTGTCAAGCGCATCTTGAATCCACATGCCGATGCCGTACTCGTCTGTGTTTTCGTAAACCAGCACATTGGCGGCGCGGATGCGCGCTTCCACATCCTGTGTGGGCGTGGGCTGGGCCTGTGCTGGCGCTTCTGTTGGTGCTGCGGTTGGTTGTGGTGGGGGAGATGTTGCCTGGGCCGCTTGTTGCGCATTCAATGCGGCCTGGGTTAATTGCAGAGACATGCTTGTAGCCTGGAGTTCAAGCGCCGCCTTGGTTGGGTCAAATGCAGGCGGGCTGCTGGTGTTGGGCGTTACGGATATGCCGCAGGCCAGAACGAACAGAAAGATCAGCGATAGCAGTATGGCCCCCCATACCCCACGCTCTCTAAACATGGTGCCCTCCCAAAAAAATGAGATTGCGGAACTTAATCTCCGCAATCTCATTATATAAAAACCAGAAGGGCGTATCAACTAGATTATAGACTGGATCGGATGTGCATAATGTCACCATCCTTAACTGGATATTCCTTGCCTTCGAGTCTTAACTTCCCTTTGGCCTTCGCTTCATTCATCGACCCGAGACTGGTCAGGTCGTCGTAGGAAACCACCTCCGCCCGAACAAATCCGCGCTGCAGATCGGTGTGGATTTCCGCTGCCGATTCTGCGGCGCTTGCTCCACGGCGTGTTGTCCATGCGCGCACTTCATCTTCGCCGACGGTGAAGAAGGTCTGCACTTTCAACAGGTCGTAGGAGAGGTTGATCATGCGGTTGAGGCTTAATTCTTTGATGCCATATTCTTCCATAAAAACGGCGGCATCTTCCGCGCTGAGTTGGGCGATCTCCATTTCGAGTTTGCCCATCAAGGCCACACTGGGGTGATCGAGCTGGGCTGTGGGCGCGGTTTGTCCTTCACCCATATTGAACACGGTGAGGATGGGTTTGCGGGTGAGCAGGCCATAGCTGGCGAGTTCTTTTTGCTCTTCGTTCGTAAATTCCATGCTGCGCAGGGGTTTGTTATCTGAAAGGGTTGCGTGGAGTTTTTCGAACAACTCTGTCTGGCGCGCATTGATGACTTTGTCGGTGCCGCCCTTTTTTCGTTCTTCGGTCAATTTTTCAAGTTTTCTTTCCACGGCGATCATGTCGTTGAGCAGCAGTTCGGTTAACATGCTGTCCACATCGCGCAGCGGGTCAATACTGCCATTTGGGTGCATGACGTTATCGTCCGCGAATCCGCGCACGATGAGGATCAGGCCTTCCATTTGGTTGAGTTGATTCAACAGTTGCCCGGAAATGCCGCTTTTGGCCGAACCAGATTCCAGCCCGGCAATATCCGCATAGGTCACTTTGGCGTAGATGGTTTTCTTCGGGTTGAACATGCCGGAGAGTTTGGTCACACGCGGGTCGGGTACATCCACGACGGCGGTGTGAACTTCGATACGCCCGGCGGATGCGCTGGTGGGGGTATTGCTGCGCGTGAGCGCGTTGAAAATGGTGGTTTTTCCTGATTGGGGGAGTCCGATAATTCCTAGTTTCATCTTGACCTTATTCGAGAGAGTTTGTTATACTATCGGGCGCTCAGTAACCGAATGCCGAAGTGGCGGAATAGGCAGACGCGCACGACTCAAAATCGTGTTCCCTCCGGGAATGAGGGTTCGATTCCCTCCTTCGGCACTGGCTGATACCCGAAGCGGTATTATAACCCGAACGTCCTCCCATCATGGGAGGACGTTTGAGTTTTATATGCATCGAGTCTGCCTGTGTTGACACCCTGTTTTTTAACTGTAAAATGGTATATACAGCATTTAAGTTATGCTTTGTACTGTGTAGTTTGATTTTATGAAGGAGGTGTGTGATGAAACTTTATCTTTTCTTCGCCGTGATAGATTTGTTGATCCTCCTGGCCTACCCGATCGTTTATGTTGTTCATCATGTTAAGAAGAGGCTGGGTGGCAGGCAGAAACACATGCCGTGATCTTTAAAAGTGCTGGCTGGTATTCACGGGTAAACAAAAAAAACCATTCATTAGGGTCAAGATCTATAGTTTTATTCGCGTCATTCACATTGAGCTTTTTTGACTTTGCTACAGCCATGAATCGAGGGAAAGTCCAACTTAGCAAGTTGCGAAAAAAACAGTAAAATACGCTTCAGGAGACACTACTATGCCCTCGTTGAATGAAGTACTTGCAGTGATTTTGGGTGGAGGTCGCGGCGCACGCTTGTATCCTTTGACGCAGATGCGCTCCAAGCCTGCGGTTCCGATTGCAGGAAAATATCGCCTCATTGATATTCCGATCAGCAATTGTATTAACTCGGGGATCTATCGTATTGCAGTGTTGACCCAGTTCAACTCGGTATCTTTGCATCGCCATATTACGAATACCTACCATTTTGACTCTTTCCATCCTGGCTGGGTACAGATTTGGGCGGCAGAGCAGACCATTGAGAGTGCTGACTGGTATCAGGGCACTGCGGATGCGGTTCGTAAACAGACTCTTGAAATTCAATCCAGTGGGGCGAAGAATGTGCTGATCCTTGCCGGGGATCACCTGTATCGTATGAACTACAATGAAATGGCTGAATATCATTGGAATAGCAAGGCAGATATTACAGTGGCAGTACAGCCTGTACCGCGTGATGAAGCATCACGTTTGGGTATTTTGAAGCGCGAAAAGAATGGTCGCATTTCCGCGTTCGTAGAAAAACCCAAGGATGTCGAAGTCCAGAATAAGTTCATCAGCCGTGATGATGCGGTGCGTCCTTTCCTCGGTTCGATGGGTATTTACATGTTCAAAACCCGTGTGCTGATGGAATTGCTTTCAAACTTCCCCAGTTTTCACGATTTTGGCGGCGATATTATTCCACAGGCGATTCAGTCCTACTCGGTCTATGGCTTCGATTTCAGCGGCTACTGGCAGGATATTGGAACCATCCGTTCTTTCTATGAAACCAACCTGGCCCTGACCACTTCAGAAACCCCGTTCAATTTTTATGATCCGAAACTTCCCATCTACACCGACACACGCTTCCTCCCCGGTTCCATTGTAGAGGATAGCAAGATCCGTGATGTGTTGATCGCAGAAGGCAGCCGTATTCAGAAATCGGATATCACCCATTCCATCATCGGTATCCGCAGCCAGATCTCGCGTGGATGCATCATCAAAGACACCATCATGCTTGGTTCTGATTACTATGAACGCGATGACGAAGGGTTGCCCATTGGAATCGGCGAAAATTGCCACATTGAAGGCGCGATCCTGGATAAGAACGTACGTATCGGCAGTGATGTTGTCATTCGTCCATTCCCGCGCAACACGGATATTGACAATGCAAAGTGGTACGTCCGCGATGGAATTGTGGTGATTCCCAAGGATATGGTGATCGAATCAGGGACGAAGATCGGGCCTGAGTAAAAAGGGTTCGTTCATTCAGTCTGCAATTTACTTGTCATCAACACCTGCGCGAGACGTCATTAAATTTATGCTATACTCGCTTTATATGAAGCCATCGCGTGAATACTGGCCGCGCTGGGCAGAAACCCTGCGCCGTTACCAGCTTACCGAATTTGCCGCCTCGCTCCTTGAAGCAGGAAGTCCTCTTGCCTTGCTTGGAGCGCAGGCGCTTTATTTTAGCCGTGGTTTATTTGAGAGCGATCAACTAACTGCCCTGGCTGCCACCCTTGAAGAGGATGGTCAGGCGTTTGCATCGTATCTGGTTGAAGAGAGGGCTTCGTTGTGAAGATCATCGAGTTGGCCATCCTTGCGGTTAGTGCGCTCCTTTTACTGGCAGTCACCTTTTGGAAACGCAGATCTCCCGCAAATTTACGTGACATCCCAGCCTTAACACGGCTGGCTCGTACACTGGGTTTAAGCATTGAAGACGGTACACGTCTGCATATTTCACTTGGGCGTGGCAGTTTTCTGGATGTGCGTGGCGGCTCTGGTTTGGCGGGGTTGGCTGTGTTGCGGCATATCGCTGAGCGGACCTCAGTCAGTGATGAGCCGTCAATTGCCTCTGCTGGCGATCCCGCGCTCGGTTTGCTGGCGCAGGATACTTTACAGGCGGGATATCACGCTGCAGGTGTTGAGGAGTTGTATGTCCCCACCACTGGGCGTGTAACGGGTTTGACCCCATTTGGTTACGCTGCTGGGGCGATGAACATTTCCCAACACGAAAACGTTTCAACCAACATTTTGCTTGGACATTTTGGCCCGGAAGTTGCGTTACTTGCTGAAACTGCTGACCGTGAGAACATCACCGTGATCGGCGCCAGTGATGATCTGACCGGGCAGGCCGTCATTTTTGCCAATACGCAGGACGCCTTGATCGGCGAAGAACTGTTTGCCGCAGGTGCTTATCTTGGCGCTGGCGTTTCCCATGCAGCCAGCCTGACTGTGCAAGATATTTTGCGCTGGTTCATCATTCTAGCTCTGATGGGCGGCGCATTCGCCAAATTTGCGGGGATGATCTGATGCGAATCTTCTCAGTAATTTTCGCCTTTATTGCCATTACCGCCGGTGTATTGGTTTTGCTGGGCTATTTCATCCCGGCTTTCTCTGTCATACAAGTATTGTTATTGAACTGGGCTGTAATCCTTGCCGGTGTGGCTGTCATTGTGGGCGTTTTCAACCTTGCCCTTGTGCATTCCGACAAAGTGCGCCGAGGTGAAAAGGGCAGCGTCTACAGTGCCTTACTGGTGGTGAGCCTACTGGCCACCCTTATCTTTGGAATTTTACTGCGGCCTGGGCACACCATCATGAAAATGGTGGTAAATGGCATCATTATTCCCTCTGAAGCCGCATTGATGGGATTACTCACCATTTCCCTGCTTTATGCAGCCATTCGTCTTTTGCGCCGCCGCGTGGATCTGATGAGTATTATCTTTTTAATTACAGCTGCATTTGTCCTGCTGGGCACTGCCACCCTAACCTTTGGAGGAATTCCCCTCATTGGTGAGGCTTCACAGTGGGTGACACAAGTGCTGGCTTTGGGTGGTGCGCGCGGTATTTTGATCGGTGTTTCGCTGGGTATCCTTATGACCGGTCTGCGTGTTCTCTTTGGCATTGACCGCCCATACGGGGGCAATTAATGGCAGACATGATCAAGTGCCCCGTTTGTGGTGAGAACAACCGCCTCGGTCAGGAATTCTGTTTGAATTGCCAGACCCGGCTTGGCCCTGTGCCTGGCTCATCCAAAGGCGATGAAACCTTGAAGCCCGGGCAGGCCCCCACAAAAAAGAATACAGCCGACCTTGAACCGATTCTGCCGCAATGGTTGAAGGATGCCCGCGACTCGGCCCGGAATATTGGTAGCGGTGATGTACCTGCTGAACCTTCGACTCCCAAACAAACCCAACCCGCATCTCCTGTGGACTTTTTAGCTGGTCTGCATTCTCAGGCAGACGACAACGATGAAGAAGATATCCCAGACTGGCTTGCCAACATAACCGGTGATGCACCGAAATCGAAAAAGTCACAGCCTGAGCCTTCTGAAGTGCGTTGGGTGGAGATGGGTGAGAAGAATGATTTTGTACAGGATGAACAGCCTGCCGCAGAATCTGATACCCCACCCTGGTTGGCTGGTCTGGCCTCAAACACACCGCAAACCGAAAAAGATGAATTGACCGATTGGTTCCGTGATGCAAGCGGAATTCAAAAACCCGCCGAAGCCGCTCCATCTTCAAGTGTGGACTCTCCTGATTGGCTGCGTTCCATGGCTGCAGAAGATGGTCAGGGTGGCTTTACCTCATCCAGCGAACCTGCAGATACGTTTGGGAATATTTCCGCTTCAGCTGATGATACGCCTGATTGGTTGCGTGCCATGGCTGCGGATAATGAAGCAAAGAATAACAGCCAGCCTGCCAGCA
>DAOQID010000072.1:8483-21274 GCA_035339375.1 Anaerolineales bacterium
ATAGTGCGCCAGCCAGCAGTTCCAATGACTTGTTCGGTGCATCTTCCACCGACGATACACCGGATTGGCTGCGCTCAATGTCTGCTGAGAGTGGTGCGCAAAATAGTGCGCCAGCCAGCAGTTCCAATGACTTGTTCGGTGCATCTTCCACCGACGATACACCGGATTGGCTGCGCTCAATGTCTGCTGAGAGTGGTGCGCAAAATAGTGCGCCTGTCAGCAGTTCTAATGATTTGTTCGGTGCATCTTCCACCGATGACACACCGGATTGGCTGCGCTCAATGTCTGCTGAAAGCAGCCCGCAAGATAGTGCGCCAGTCAGCAGTTCCAATGACTTATTCGGCTCGGCAACAACCGACGATACACCGGACTGGTTACGCGGTATGCAAGCTCAAAGCGCAGAACCTGCCGCTTCTTCAGAACCAGTTTCCAGTGGATTCCCTGAATCGTCCGCTGATCTTTTTGGCGGAAATGTCCCAGATTGGTTAAAAGGCACAGCGGAAGAAAAATCCACCGCAGCGCCTTTGTCCGAACCTGATTGGTTGAAGAGCGAATCTGAAAATACACCTGTTGACAATGCCCCTGATTGGGCGAGTGCAGGTGTGACTTCCGGTGATGAACTGGAAATGCCCGCATGGTTGAATCCAGCGGAATCTGCTGCACAGCCTTCGGAAGCGCAGGATATTTCGTTGGGTGATGTGCCTGATTGGTTGAAGGCTTCTGCTCCGAAAGAAACCATCTTTGGTGAGACACCCGCTGCCGACCCTGCTGCTGTACCAGACTGGCTCAACTCGCTTCAATCGGCTGCGCCTGAATCTTCATCGAAACCTGCTGAGATTGAATTTTCCTCCACTCCTCCCGCCGAGGCAGGGATTGACAACCTCTTTACCGACCTTCCTGATTGGCTTTCGAAAGCCGATGACATGGCTGCACCAGTATCTTCCTCACCATCACCGATCACCAATACTGATGCGATCGCTCCTGGTGATTTGCCTTCCTGGGTGCAAGCCATGCGGCCAGTGGACTCGGGTTTGCCGACATCCATGCCTGTTTCGCTTTCCAGCGACCAAACACTTGAGTCGCGGGGGGCGTTGGCTGGTTTGCAGGGTGTGTTGCCTGCTGTGCCGGGCTTTTCTCCGGCGAGCAAGCCCAAGGCTTATTCAATCCGTTTGCAGGCGAACGAAGAACAGCAATCACACGCGGCTTTGTTGGAGCAGATCCTTGCCGCTGAAACCGCTCCAGTTCCGCTTTCTTCGCTTTCCAATTTGAATACATCCCGCGCATTGCGCTGGTTCCTTGTGGCGGTGTTCTTCCTGATCCTGCCCGCCATTCTAATTATGCGGACGCAATTCTTCGCCCTGCCACCCAGTGAATTAAAGCCTGCGATGAAAGGCGCTTTGGATGTGGCTCAACTGCTTCCAGAGGGTGCGCCTGTGTTGGTGGCCTTTGATGTCGAGCCTGCTCGTGTGGGTGAGATGGAAGCCGTGGCTGCACCGATGTTTGACCAGATGTTGCTTTTACATCATCCGCGCTTTACATTTGTTTCCACGAGTGAATCGGGTGCGATTTTGGCGGAACGCTTCATTTCTACCGGACCTTTGGCCGGGCACCAATACCAAAGTGGAATCGAATATATGAATTTGGGTTACCTGCCCGGTGGACAAATGGGCATTTATTCCTTTGCTCAAAATCCGCGCCAAAGCGCTCCCTATTTGTTCAACAGCGGTGTAACTGAAAGTCCCTTGCTCAATGCCTATCTAAGCCCTGCCTGGGCAGCCGAACCATGGAGTGGAATTACAACCCTTTCACAATTCACGGCTTTTGTCATTGTGACAGATAACGCCGATTCTGCCCGCGCATGGATCGAACAGACAAGTTCTACGCGTGGTGCAATGCCCATTGTTGTGATCTCAAGCGCGCAGGCTGCACCGATGATCCGCCCGTATTTCGACTCGCAGCAGATCAGCGGGTTGGTGGCAGGTTTGTATGACGGTGCTGTGTTCGAGCAGAATAACCTCAACCGCCCGGGCACCACACGCATTTATTGGGATGCCTACAACATTGGCCTGCTGCTAGCCATGGTTCTGATCCTGCTGGGTGGGTTGTGGAATTTGGTCTTGGGTCTGCGCGACCGCGCTGCGGCCAGGGAGGTGAAGTAGCATGGTTCTCACACCTCAGATGCTGGATATGATCACCGGGGCGCTTAGCCTGTTATTTACAATTTTGATCTTTAGTTATGTGCTTGGAGACAATCCGCTTTTTCGTGTGGCGGTCTATATTTTCGTGGGAATCTCAGCCGGGTATATTGCTTCTGTAGCCATTTGGCAGGTGATTTGGCCGAAGCTCCTTTATCCTTTGGTCGTTGGTCCATCCACTCCTTTTGAAAGTATCGGATACCTTGTCTTTCCCCTGCTGGGGTTTGCATTAATTTTGATGAAGATTTCGCCGCGATTGGCCGGGCTTGCTCGCTTTGTGATGGCTTTCATCGTTGGTGTTGGGGCTGCGGTGGCGATTGCGGGTGCTCTTTCAGGTACATTAATCCCTCAGGTTTCTGGTGCGATCAATTCCTTCGATATGGTTGCAGCAGGAGCACGTAACGTCGGGTTTATCGAGGCATTGGTAAATGGGGGAACCATCCTGGCGGGTACGATCTTCACCCTGATCTACTTTCACTTTGGAGCACGCCCCAAAGCGGACGGCACCATGCACCGCTTCGCCTTGATCGAAATCCCTGCATGGATCGGCCGCTTGTTCATTGGCATCACCCTGGGTGTGGTCTTTGCGGGTGTGTACTCGGCAGCCTTAACCGCCCTGATCGAACGCATTGACTCGATCATCAATTTTATTAACAGTTTCATTGGGAACTTCCAATAATTATGGCTTCCTCCCTGATCGACGGTAATTCCATACTCGCCATTGATGTCGGCGCGGCCAATACACGAGCGGTCTTCTTCGATGTTGTCGAAGGGGAATACCGTTTTGTGGCTTCTGGCGTTGCGCCCTCTACTGCTGAAGCGCCGTACAAAGATGTGAGCGAAGGTGTCCGCAATGCCATTCAAAATCTGCAATCGGTTTTAGGACGCTCCCTGCTGGATGGTTCACGTAACCTGATTACACCGAGCCAGCCCAACGGGTCGGGTGTGGATGCGTTGGTTGCAACCTTGTCGGCTGGACCCACCATCAAAACAGTCCTCGTTGGCTTGCTCAAGGATGTATCGCTTGAAAGTGCGCGTCGTCTTGCGGAATCCACTTACATGCGGATCGTTGAAACCCTGAATATCAGTGACCGCCGTAAACCCGATCAACAGATCGATGCGGTGCTGCGGGCAAGACCCGACCTGATCGTGATCGCAGGTGGAACCGATGGAGGTGCATCCCGTTCCATTCAAAAATTGCTGGAGCCGATCGGCCTGGCGAGTTTCACCATGCCCGAAGAGAAACGCCCTGCTGTGTTATACGCGGGCAATGAAAAGATCGAAGCAGAGATCAAAACCCTGATCGGTTCACTGGCAACCTCCCTGCACTTCAGCCCCAATGTGCGTCCTTCTCTTGATACCGAAGACCTCGAACCCGCCCAACGTGAACTGGCCCGCATGACCATCAACATCCGCAAACGCCAGATCAGAGGCGTGGACCTTTTGGATATGTGGTCGGGCGGTCACCTGCTGCCGACCGCCTATGCCACTGGTCGCATGGTTCGCTTCCTTTCCAAGGTGTACAGTTCTCAAAAGGGAATTTTGAGCGTGGACCTTGGCGCCTCGGCTGCGATCATTGCAGCAGGTTTCAGTGACAAATCTTCATTGAATGTGTATCCACAATTCGGCCTTGGCGAGAACCTCACAGGTTTGCTTAATTACACAAAACTCGAAGACATTTTGCGCTGGTCTTCGCTCGATGTCTCGCCGGGCGTGTTGCGCGATTACATGTATCAAAAGGCTTTATATCCATCCACCATTGCCGCCACCAAGGAAGACCTTGATATGTCGCAGGCCATTGCACGGCAGGCTCTTTTCCTTGCAATGCAATCGGCTCGCCGTGATTTTCCACGGAATGTGGCTGGTATCAAGCCGAATCTGACTCCGCTCTTTGAGCCGATTCTGGCGGGCGGTGGAATTTTGAGCGACGCTTCGCGCCCCGGCCAGAGCCTGCTTCTGCTCCTTGACGGGATCCAACCTGTGGGTGTGACCACCGTCATCATAGACCAAAATAACCTGCTGCCCCTGTTGGGTGTGACCGCATCTCAGAACAATATTCTCCCTGTTCAAGTGCTTGAATCGGGTGCATTCCTCAGCGTTGGGACGGTGGTCGCCCCAGTGACATCCGCAGCTTATGGCACCCCAATTCTGCGAGCCATACTGACCTATGAAAACGGCACCGAAGCCCGCATGGATTTGAAATATGGCGGTCTTGAAACCCTGCCGTTGGCAAATGGCCAGACTGGTAAGTTAACGGTTCAATGCCTGCGCGGCACCGATGTGGGTTTTGGCCCCGGACGCGGCGGCACGATCCCGGTCAGTGGCGGCGCATTGGGCGTGGTCTTCGATGGCCGTGGACGTCCACTCGATTTGCCTGCTGATAGTGTGCGTCGTCGTGACTTGATCAAAAAATGGAATTGGACTCTCGGAGGCGAATAGACTCATGCAAGCGCCCGTACACCATATCGTTGGCCTGACATCCATTGTGCGCGAACGGCTTTTGCCCGTGAACGGCACTGTGCTTGCACGCCTGAATCAAAAGGTCAGCCCGTCCGATGTCATCGCCGAAGCGAAATGGTCACGCGAACATGTGTTATTAAATGTTGCCCACCAATTGCGAGTAAAGCCTGAAGCGGCAGACCGCCTGATCAAATTCAATTTCAAGGATGTTGTCCCTGCGGATGCCGAGGTGGCAGTTGGGGAGGGGTTGTTCCCACGGGTCGTCCGCGCCCCGCGTGAAGGTCGTGTGGCGGCTGTCGGCGGCGGACAGGTTTTGCTGGAAGTGGGTGAATCCAAGATCGAATTACGTGCAGGCATCGCCGGTACCGTGATCGAGATCGTTCCAAACCGTGGTGTGATTATTCAAACCGCAGGCGCACTTGTGCAAGGCGTTTGGGGCAATGGACGCATTGATTCGGGGTTGCTCGTCAACCTTGCAGACAAACCCGAAAGCGTGTTGACCGCTGATCGTCTGGATGTAAGCCTGCGCGGGTCCATCATTCTTGCCGGTATGGTCAAGGATGCTGAAACCCTGCAAGCCGCTGCCGAATTGCCTGTTCGTGGGTTGATCCTTTCCAGTTTGTACCCGTCCTTTATTCAATTGGCTCGTGAAATGCGCTACCCGATCGTTGTGACCGATGGTTTTGGCCCCATGCCGATGAACTCGGCAGCGTATCGCCTGCTCAGTACCAATGCCAAACGTGATGTCACCGTCAATGCTGAGGTGTATGACCGTTACAGCGGCGCTCGTCCGGAAGTCATCATTAACCTGCCCATCTCCAGCGACCCGCCCGCCCCTCGTGAAGTTGAAACTTTTTCGCCAGGTTTGCAGGTACGCATGCGCCGTCCGCCTGCAATGGGGGCGATCGGTGTTATCTCGGCCATTAAATCCGGGTTGACCAAATTACCGAGCGGTCTGCATGCCCATGCTGCAGAAGTAAAGCTTGAAAATGGCGAAACCGTTATCGTACCTCTCGTAAATCTTGAAGTTGTGGGATAATATTCAAAATAGTTGTAATTAAATCACCTGTTGAAGGTGATATCACGAGGAGAGTGTTCCATGTCTTTTGATGAACCCAATTTCGACGATGCTGGCGATGCCCCGCTTCCCGAAGAATCAAATAACAATAGAACGTTTTTGATCGCGGTGGGTATTTTAGGCGGCATTATCCTGATCTCCATTGCCTGCCTCGGAGCGGTTTACGTTTTCGGTTCACAGGGCCGCGCTGCCGTACAGGAGACAGAAGTTGCAGGTGCAGCCATGGCTTCAGCCACTGCCAATGCGGTCAATGAAACGGTAAATCGCGCAATCACCGCCACTTTCGAGGCGTCCATTTTGCCGACAGCCACGACCACTTTTACAGTCACTCCGACCTCTCCCGTTGGTGTTGCATCTGCCACCCCCACACCTGACCCCGCTCTTGCTGGGTTGAGCGGCACCTCTGTTGCACAGACCGCGACCATTGGCGCGGCATACACACAGGCTGCCCTTGCGGCGTTGAGCACCGTGCCGCCCACGTCCACAGCGCTGCCGAATACAGGTTTTGCCGATGAATTTGGTTTGCCTGGCATCGTGGTGATGTCACTGGCCTTTGTCATTGTGATTTTGCTGGCCCGCAGATTACGAAGCGCGCCCGAGACAATTCGATAATCATTCCCATAAATATGAACGGGATGGCACGCTTATGCGGCCATCCCGTTTTCGTTTAAAAGCTTATCGTGAAGCACATTTATCAGGGAAAAAAGCCCAGGCTTCCCAAAACGACCAGAAATAAAAACGTGGTCATTAGTAAAGCAAAAAACAAATTCAAAATCCTGGCAAACCATAGAAAGGTTTTTGAGGTGTACCATTTGTAAAGGCGGGGATTGTTCAACATCAGAAACGGCAATGAGTTGTATGTCAGCTTGTCGATGTAGTCTTTGGGGTTGAACCAGATCTGATACAGGTTGTAATTGATCACAAGGACGAAAATAGTGAGCACGGCAATAAGAACGGACAAGGGTTTGCTCATTTTGTCAGTTGGCTTTGGCAATACTTAAAACTATGATTGCATATCCATTTCCTTTAAGAATTTTTCGCGGTTGGCGGAGCGGGCGGTCTTGCCGCTGGAGGTTTTGACGATCCACTTCGGGTCAACGAGGTGGGCGTGGCGCAGGGCGATGGCTGAATTTTGGGTGATGTGTTTTCGCAGGGCATCGGCGATGCGCTGGCGTTCTTCGGGGTCGTCGGTATCCACTTCGGCCACGATGACCACTTCTTCTGTCCCTGCTTTTGTATCTTCGATGCCAAATGCCACGGCGCGGCCTGCATGAATACCAGGCACTTCGTAAGCCAGCGATTCCAGGTCTTGCGGATACACGTTCTTGCCGCCGACGATGATCATGTCCTTTTTACGGCCTGCCACAAAGATCTCGCCGTTCACGGTGTAGCCGTAATCTCCTGTGAGATACCAGCCATCGCGCAATGCTTTTTCGGTGGCATCGGGGCGGTGATAATAACCCGTCAACATGCAGTCGCTTTGCAGGGCGATCTCACCGATCACTTTATCGGGGAGGGGCTTTCCCTCTTCGGACAGAATCAGCAAACGGGTATTGGGAAGCGCGCGTCCCGATGACATCATTTTCAACGCGGGTTTTCCGTCCTGGGGCGGATTTGCGATCCGCTCGTTGATGTAGGACGCGCGGTCAATCTCATCGGTAACTGGTTTTGTTCCGAGCGGGGTTTGGGTGACCCCGAAAACATTCTCTGCCATGGCGTAACTGCAGTTGAGCGCGGACTCGCGCAAGCCGTACTTTTCGAAGCGTTGAAAAAAGGACTGATGACTCTCCCATTTGACGGGTTCGGAGCAATTGGTGATGACACGCCACGATGAAAGGTCCACGCCTTCAAGATCGCGCTCGCGGACCTTTTGTGCGCAGAAGTTGTAGGAGAAATTCGGCAGCCACGAAAGTGTGCCTTTGTATTTGCTGACCGATTGAAATAACTTGTGCGGCGCACGCACCCAATCGAACGGGGATTGTAGAACGAGGGTGATACCCATGAGGATGGGCATGAGGAAGCCTGCAATGAGACCCATGTCGTGATACAGGGGCAGCCATGAAACAAGCACATCATCACTGGTGAGTTGGATGGCGCGGGTGTAGGCGTTGAGTTGATTGAGCACCGCCTGATGTGAAAGTGCGACGCCTTTTTGCAGCCCTGTGGTTCCTGAAGAATGCTGGAGCAGGACGATATCGGTGGGTTTGCATTGCAAGCCGCGCAGTTGGTTGAAATCTGGTTCGGATCTGGGCGCGAGTTGGCTGGTGAGCAAAACCCTGCGGACGGAGCCATCGGCTGTCAGTGCGGCGCGAATATCTGCTTCGAATTCGGGGTAGGTGACAATGGCGGCTGGCTGCGTGACCGAAAGAAGCGCGGTGAGATCGGCGCGATACCGTTCGGGGGAGAGCTTTTCGGTGAGGAACGGCATGATGGCGGGAATTGCACCATGCAGGATGGCGCCCCAAAATGAATAGACCAGGTCTTCGCCGTGCTGCAAAATGAGAATGACCACTTCGCCGGGTTGAATCCCTGCTTCGGCGTAGGTTTGGGCATATTGTGCGGAACCCTTTACCAGGTCAAGATAGGAAACGGGTTTGTCATCCTGCCCTGCATGTTGGAGGATGATGGCGGTCTTATCTGGATTCTTGCTGTAGTTTTGATGAATCAGGTCGGCAAGCGTGGTCATTTTTTGGGTTCTTGATAAAACTTGATGGGGGAATCGAATTGGGAAAGATAGTTGTTGAGGTTGTTCAAACTTCGCTCCACGATCTCGATGACGATTATATCCGGGTTGAATTGTTCAATGGCGGCACGGTTGAGGTAGGTGGGGGTGTCTTTTCCGCTGTGGATGAAATATGCCTTTTCGAAATTCATACTCATGTATTCGTTGAGAAAGCGGTAGCCGAACGAATCGTGGATCATGAGCAGGGTGGGCAGGCTTTCATCGTCAACAGAGGTGATGTGATTGAAGCCGTAATAATCTTTCAGCGTGAGCGATTGAACAGGGTGGCCTTTGGGGATGTAGAAAAAATGCGGTTCTTTGATGAAATTGGCCTGCAACAATTTGGCGATATCCTGTACCGTGGCGCGCTTTGTGCCCAGATCCAGTTCCTCTGGTGTGTAGGGATGGAGTTCGGGGTGGGTTTTGGCGAGTTCATTAAGGATGGTGGTATATGCCACGAATGCGCCATAGCCGTTCCAGTGGGTGTTGGAATAGTAATAGACTTCCTGTTCGAGTTTCGCCTGCTGCAAGGCAGGGCGGAGGTCCAATACTTGGGGCAGGTTATTTTCTTTTAGCGCGGCGATAAAGTCATCGAGCCTGGTTTGCTCGGTAAGCGGCTGAATCTCAGCGGGGAGGCGTTCGGGGTAGATGCTGGCCTTGTTGGGGGCAACCACGATCAGCAGGGTGATGCCTTGCTCGTTTAAGTAGGCTTCGAAAGCTGTCAGCCGTTTTGCCAGCGAATGTTTGTTCCAAAGCGGCTGCATGGTTTGAAAATCATCGAGATTGCCGTCGCCGCTGTATTCCATCCAGCCGTCTTTTCCGATCACCACTTCAGGGAAAACCCTGTCTCCGATCTTGAGGTGCAGCCAGTTGGTTTTTTCGATGAGCAGGTTTTTCATGATGAGATTATTTTCAAAATCTGAAATTCCAGCCAGACTGCTTGAGATCATGATAAAAAGCAGGCCGCCCAGCAAAAACAAAACGAAGGCAAGGGAATATCGCTGGCGTGCAATCGATTCGGTGGACATGACTTTTTCCATTTTAGAATTTTGCATACAGGTTTGGCAGGAAACTGCCGCTCAATTGAAGCCCCAGCCCAAGGACGAAAAACAGGAGCAGGGCCGCATCTTCCACGATCTGAAACAGGAGGTAGGAATTGCTCTGGCGTGATTCGAATCGTTCGCGTAATTGCCGCCACAACGAGGTGAGTGGGAACGAGAACAGTGTCCCTGCGATCAATGCCATGATGAAGGACGGTTCAATGAATGGAATCGGTGTGGTCTGGCTGAATGGCAGCGGCATAAGGTTGGACCTGTCACCTGCCAGGCGGCGGAAGAATTCGAAGGCAAAATTCAGGTCTTGTGAGCGGAAGAAAACCCAGCCGATCACGACGATGGTCAGGGTGTAGAGGTGCTGCAATGGCCGCCATGCCCCTTTGAGCCAGCGCCCAAAGCCGAGGCTTTCCACCGCCAATGCAATGCCGTGGATCATGCCCCAAACCATGAAGGTGGGGTTGAAGCCATGCCAGAGACCAGTTAACAGGAAGACGATGAGGATATTGACCTGTTGTCCCATCCATTTGAAACGTTTGCGCTCCAACGGATAGAAGACATATTCACGAAACCAGGTGGAGAGGGTGATGTGCCAGCGCCGCCAAAAATCGCTGACACTTTGCGCGATGTAGGGAAAATTGAAGTTTTCAGGCAGGCGGACCCCGATCATTAATCCCAGCCCGAGGGCCATATCGGTATAGCCTGAAAAATCAAAAAAGATCTGCAGGGTGTATGCGGCCAATCCCAGCCAGGCGAATTTCGGTTCCACATTGGCGGTCGGCTGGTTGAAAACGGCGTTGGCCATCAGCGCCAGCTGATTTGCGATCACAGTCCGTTTTATAAACCCTGAAAGCAGGCGCCGAAACCCTGCAGCCACATCGTCCATGGATGGGTTGAGTTGCTCCATTTGCACTGCAAACGGTTTGTAGCGGGTGATGGGGCCAGAGACAAGTTTTGGAAAGAACAGCAAATAGGCGGAAAAGGAAACAAAATTTTTTTCGGCGGGCGTATTGCCCTTCCACACATCCACCAGATAGGCGATCAATTGAAACGTGACATAGGAAAGGCCGATGGGTACGGTTAACCCACTCAAGTCATCCACCCATGTTTCAGGGGTGTTGAGCCAGAGCAAACCTTCCTGCCCAAAGGCGGTTAGATATTTGAAGAAGGCGAGCAGAATTACATTGACCCCCAACCCTGCCCACAACCATTTCGCCGCGCTTTGACCCATCTCTTGAGCTTTTGCAATGGCGAGCCCCATCCAATATCCGCTGACCAGAATGCCGCCCAGCCATAAAATGGCAGAAGCATCTCCCCATGCCAGAAAGATGACACTGGCAAGCAGGAGGATGCCCGTCCGCGCTTTGCCAGCGCTGACCAGATAGATCAACAGAAAGACTGGCAAAAACAGGAAGAGAAAGAGCGGCGAAGAAAGGTCCATGAATTACTGGCGTGATTGGATCAGCTTGGCGAGTTGTTCCAGGGTATCGAAGGTTTCTGCATTCAGTTCCGTATCATCGATACGGACACCAAAATTTCCCTCCACGAACAGGCTGATATCCATCAGGCTGAAGGAGTCGATCAATCCGCTGGAGATCAGGGCTTCATCGGCGCGAATGGCGCGTTTGGGTTGTTTGAGAATATCGGTTGCAATGAAGGTGGCAAGTTTTGAAATGAGTTCTTCCATGATGAATGGTTCCTTTTTGGGTTGTAATTTCTTTATCGTACAAGTTTTTCACGAATTTTCTTGGCTTGTTCGCGTTGAAGGCAGCAGGGATCAATCCTGATGTGTGCTGCGGTCAGCCCCGAATTCTACACTATCAGTGGCGGGGGAATGCCGCCCTTTTGCAAATTGGCTGGTAAACTTTGGGAACCATGATATCGAGAATTCGTGTTGGGATCAAATACCTTTTTCAGCTGGGCTTTCGCCCGCTGGCTTTGTATGGCTTGTATAAATTTGGGTTGAAAACAGGGCATTACAGGCGCATCACACCTGCAAGCGCTGACACCATAATTCCCAATTCCCATTCCCTGTTTGTTCTCCCCGATCGTGATCTGCTGGCGCAGGTCCTTGGCGAAGATGGAAAAACAGATCTTCTCAACGCAGCCGATGAGATCGTCGCAGGAAATATCCGCGTGTTCGGAGAATCGACCGCGCTCGATTTCAAATTCAACCAACCTCTCCGTCATTGGACAGAATACGAATCGAACCCCACACTTCTTTCTTCTTTCTTCTTCCTTCACAACGACATCAAATTTCTCTGGGAGCCCGCCCGCTTCGGCTGGGCGTTTATCCTTGGCCGCGCCTATCACCTCACGCAAGATGAAAAATACGCCGATGCATTTTGGAGGCATTTCGAAGCCTTCACCGACGCGAATCCCGTCAACATGGGGCCGCATTGGATGAACGGACAGGAAGTTGCGATTCGAATGATGGCTCTCGTCTGGTGTGCGCATGTCTTTGCCAAAGCACCAATTGCCAATTACCAGTCTCTTGTCACCGCCATTTATCAGCATGCAGCGCGCATTCCCTCCACACTCGTCTATGCCCGCGCGCAAAATAACAATCATCTCATCACCGAGGCCGCTGCGCTGTACACAGCGGGGTTGTTCTTCAAAAATAAGACCTTGCGTGAATCTGGCTGGCATTGGCTCAACTGGTGTTTTCAAAACCAGATCGGCGATTTTGGCGAATACATTCAGCACAGCGCCAATTATCATCGGCTGATGCTGCAAACGGCCCTGTGGGTCAATTTGATCAAACAGGATGTCTTCTCCGCACACACATCGCAGGCGATTGCACGTTCTGCTCATTGGCTTTTCTCTCTCCTCGATAACGTTTCAGGGCTGACCCCGAACCTGGGTGCCAACGATGGGGCATTGATCTTCCCTTTGAGCGCCGCCGACTTCCGCGATTACCGCCCGACCGTGCAAGCCGCATCGCGTGCTTTTTTGAGAACCAGCCTGCCCTCTGGCATGTGGGACGAAATGTCCTTGTGGTTTGGCCTGCCCGCCAACGAACGAGTGATCAACTCCGATGCCTATCTAACAGAAAACGTGCGTGGAAAAAATTCATGGGCGTACCTGCGGGCTTCGCGTTTTCGTTCGCGCCTTTCGCACATGGACCAATTGCATCTCGACCTGTGGTGGCGCGGATTAAACATCGCCCAGGATGCAGGGACATATTTGTACAACGCCGAATCGCCCTGGGATAATCCGCTGGTGACGACGCGTGTTCACAACACCGTCACCGTAAATGGCCGCGACCAAATGACTCGTGCAGG
>DAOQID010000073.1:0-4760 GCA_035339375.1 Anaerolineales bacterium
CATTTTGACCCGCAGGTGATTCGCATCAAGGCTCGTGAAGTTCAGGATGGGCAGATCGATTGCATCATCCTCGGCGATTCGCAGGTGCTTTATGGCATTGACCCGACAATTGTGGAGCAGGCTTATTTTGACTCGACGGGGAACACGATTCATTGTCAAAACTTTGGGTTGGGCGGGCTAAAGCCGATCACAGCCTACCCTTTGGCAAAATTGCTCATCAAGAATTTCCATCCAGCCATCATCGTTTTTGGGACAGACTTGTTCGATTACACCGCCGTACAGGCTGGGTCAGATTCGAGCATCATGTCCTCGCCGTGGGTGAAATATCAATTGGATGATTTTTCTGTCGATGGCTGGCTCATCGAAAACTCGAATTCCTATCGCTTCTACCTCGGCGCGGATCGGTATCTGCTCAACGGCGAAGAGAATGCAGGCCACATTGGGCTCAACGGCCATTCTCTGAAATTCTCCGAAAAGACGAACATGTCCCAGCAGGAGCAGGTGGATTATTTCGACAGCCTGTTGGACAGGCCTGAAATCACAGGCGAACAACTCGATGGCTTGCACGAATTGCTGGCCCTGAACAGCGCGGAGACAAAAATCGTCCTGTTCGAAACACCTGTTGACCCCATCTTTTTCACCCTCCAAAAATTCGCCTACAACCGCAAGGTGTATCCCGATTTCCGCAACATGCTGGAAAATGAAGCAGCCTATGTCAACACTGATCTGTGGCTGACACAGGAGTCTATTCAGATCCCGATGGATGGCTGGTACGATATTGTCCATTTCAACAAAGTTGGGAGCGAATATTTCAGCCGCCTGCTTGGCGAGCATTTGAGCAGCATTCAAATTCCCATTTCAGGGCAAATACCTTGATGCCCTCATGCTATGCTCCCGCGGCGTCCTCGCTGCTGGGACAGCGGCTTGAGCAATGAATAACCCAATGACTGACCTTTTTTCGAATCTTTCCATCACCTCCAACGGTTTCTTTTTCTTTGTCCTGGCTGCGCTTGGGGTCTATTACCTCGTCCCTAAAAAAGCGCAGAACCATGTGCTGCTGATCGCCTCGTATTTGTTCTGCTTCACCTGGGATTGGACCTTTGCCGCCATTCTCCTGGCCTCGTCCATTGTCAATTTTTGGGTTGCGCTCAAACTGGACAAAGCAGAAGTCACCGCCAAGACCCGTTGGGTGTGGATCGGCGTTGCCGCGAATCTGGGCGTTTTGCTGTTTTACAAATACTTCGACCAGACCTCGGTCTATTTTTTCAAGGCTCTGCTGCGGATCGGTCTGACAAACGAATTGCTCTCCCTTGACCTGCTGCAACCCATCGGCATTTCGTTTTATACCCTGCAGGCCATTTCGTATTTGGTGGATGTGTACCGCAAGCAAATCCCTGCCAACAACAATTTTGTGGAAGTTTCACTGTACCTCGGCTATTTTCCCAAACTGCTGGCAGGTCCCATTGAACGGGCGCAAAATTTCTTCAAGCAATTGCAAACCGATGTTGAAATTGGGAACGACCAGCTTGTTGAAAGTTTTATCAAGATCTTCGTCGGCCTCGTCCGCAAATTGGTGATCTCTGAAACCATCGTGCGGATGATTCCCCTGGGTGTATTTGCGGCTCCGCAAAAATATTCCATGCCCGATCTGCTTTTCTGGTGGCTGACTTTTGCCTTTGTCATCTACAATGACTTTGCAGGTTATACCAGCATCGCAAGGGGTGTCAGCGGATTGTTCGGGATTCAGCTTTCGCCGAACTTTGAACAGCCGTTCTTCTCCACCAGCTACATTGACTTTTGGAATCGCTGGCACATTTCCCTTTCCAATTGGCTGCGCGATTACATTTACCTGCCTGTCAGTCGTGCCATGCTGCGCCGCAATCCCAGCGGACGATATTGGCCCAACCTGGTCGTTCCGCCGCTGGTCACGATGATCGTCAGCGGCATCTGGCATGGGGCGGCTCCGCATTTCATTTTGTGGGGTGCGCTCAACGGTTTGCTGCAGGGATATGAACGTGTGCAAAAAACGTTTGTCAAAAAGACCACTGTGCAGCCGCCGCGCTGGAGACGGGCTGTCAGCATTTCAGTGACTCTGCTTGTGTTGATCCTGATCAACGCCCCTTTCAAAATGGATTTCAGCCAGACACTGGCATTTTGGAGCGGCCTGTTCAGATGGGGTATCATTCAGACGCTGTCCGTTCATCAGATCATCAAGCCCATTCTGGCAATCGGCCTGTCCTTTTTCATTGATGTGATGCAATTGCCAGCCAAAGACGAATTGGGCTTGCTGCGTCTGTCAAAACCTGTAAAGGTGTTCTTGCTTACGGTAGGGCTTCTGCTTTTGTTCCTGTCCACGCGGCAGGCGGCAGTGGCTCCATTCATTTATCAGGAGTTCTAACATGGAAGAAATCGAGATCAAGGAAAAACTGAAAAAATTCATCTGCACCGAGATCATGAACGATGCCGATTATCCGCTTAAGTTTGATGAGCCGCTGATCACCAGCGGGTTGATCGACTCGTTTTCGCTCGCGCAGGTTGGGGTGTTTGTCGAGATCGAGTTCCAGATCTATATTCCCGACCCTGAGTTGACAGTCGACAACATGAACACCATCGATGCCATGGCTGCCAGGATTAAGGAGAAAATGGGATGATCCAAAACCCTGAAGAGGCTGTCAGTCTTGTGGAGGTGGTCCGCTTTTATGCGGATCGAATCGGGAATGAACTGGCCTACATGTACCTTGTCGATGGGGAGGATCAGGAAGCGCCTCTGACCTTCTCCGAGCTTGATCGCCAGGCACGGGCATTTGCCGCCACTTTGCAGCAGCACACCAAACCAGGTGACCGCGCCTTGTTGCTGTACCCATCAGGTCTGGAATTCATCGTCGCTTTTTTCGGGTGCTTGTATGCGGGCGTCGTCGCTGTGCCGACCATTGTTCCGCACCTGAAACGTGCCACGCCCAGGTTCAGGGCCATGCTAAGTGATGCCGATGCTGTAGTGGCCTGCACACAGATGGAATTGTTCGATAAGCTCAAACAGTTATTCGATGAATATCCCGAATTCCATGACCTGAAATGGGTGGTCAATGAAAAGCTCGAAGCGGGTGTTGAAGCGCAATGGCAGGAAGTTGAAAACAAAGCCGATGACCTGGCTTTCTTTCAATACACCTCTGGCTCCACCAGCACGCCCAAGGGTGTGATGATCACACACTTCAACCTGATAGAGACAGTCCGTGATTTGCAGCGAGGCTCGGCTTTCGACGACAAAAGCGCAGTCGCTTCCTGGCTGCCGATCTTTCATGATCTTGGCCTGATCTTTGGCTTGTTGATGCCCGTGTATTTGGGTAGAACAAGCTACTTTATGGCACCGATCGCATTTTTGGAGAGGCCTTATCGGTGGTTGAAGGCCATCTCAAAATACAAGGCTACTCATTCCGCGGCTCCAAATTTTGCTTACGACCTGTGTGTGCAAAAGGTGACGAACGAGGAAAAAGAAACCCTTGACCTTGGTGGTTTGAAGATCATTGGCAATGCCGCAGAACCAGTCAGATTTGAAACCATGCAGATGTTCAGTGATGCTTTCAAGTCCTGTGGCTTTGATTTCAACCTGTTCGCGCCTGCGTATGGTCTTGCGGAGGCAACTGTAAAGGTGAGCGGAAGGCTGTATGGTCAAAAGATATCTTATTGCTTGCTGGATTCAGATGCGCTTGCGAAACACAAGCTTGTATTCCTTTCAGAAGAAGGCCCCAAAAGCTATGTTAGCGTGGGCTGCGGATGGAGTTCCATTAATGCAGATATCCGAATCGTGAACGCGCAGACAAAGGAATTGTGTGCGAAAGACGAGGTTGGCGAGATCTGGGTCAGCAGCACCAGTGTGGCACAGGGATATTGGAAGCGCCCCGAAGAAACCGAAAAGACATTTCAGGCTTATATTGCATCGTCCAACGAAGGCCCGTTCATGCGGACGGGTGATCTAGGTTTTATCTACAACGACCAGATCCACATTACTGGCCGCATCAAGGATATGGTCATTATTCAAGGGCGTAATTTTTATCCGCAGGATATTGAGTTGACGATGGAAAAATGCCATGATGCCCTGCGCCCCAGCTTTGGCGCCGCCTTTGCGGTCGAGGCGAATCAGGTGGATCATCTTGTGGTCGTGCAGGAAGTAAAACGCGAGTATCGCAAGAGCAATGATTTTGAGGGAATTGCCAATGCCATTCGTATGGCGGTGGCGAAGAATCATGGTCTGCGTGTGCAGGCGGTTGTATTGATCATGCCATCAACCATCCAGAAGACCACGAGTGGAAAAATTCAAAGAAACGCCACACGAGAATCCTTCCTGAAGGGCAATCTCGAAGTGCTGTACGAGTGGCGCGCACCTGGGATTTTTAGCTGATCCAGCCCGTGTTGTTGGAAATAAAAAGAACTCGGAACTTTTACGGTTCCGAGTTCTTCTGTTTATTGCGCCGATTTCGCACAGCGGATGCCGACGTAGGCTCCGTAATATTCAGGGGGCAATTTCACCCGCGTATCCACGCGGACGTTTCCGTTGTTGCCGCCGAAGAGATTCCATGCGCCGCCGCGGACAATGCGCTCTTTGGTAGAGTCAGGGTTTTCCCGCCCATCAGCGGCATCGTAGGGATAATAGTCGAACAGTGAGCTGGTCCATTCCATCACATTGCCAGCCATTCCATAAACGCCGTACACGCTTTTCCCCAGTTCATGTTGGTCTACCGGGGTTGTATCACCCACGCAGCCTG
>DAOQID010000073.1:4860-21062 GCA_035339375.1 Anaerolineales bacterium
CAAGCGTTTCCGTCGGGGCGGCAGTGACCTCGACCGTTTCTGTCGGCGGAATGGCTGTATTTGTAGCGGAGGGAATTGTGGTCGGTTGTGAGGTTTGGGTGGGTGCGGCAAGGAAAGGCAGGGCGGTGCCGCCGTTCCCAGCGTAGATCAATACGCCGATGACCGCAATGACCATCAATGCGCCCAACCCGCCGAGGACGGCAAAAAGGGTGGGGAATGCCTTTTGGGTCCGACCCGTTGCCGGGTCAAATGTGGTCGCTTCGGTCCTGCCGGTCATCTTTTTGCGAAGCTGGTCGGCTTTGATCGAAGTGGCAGAGACTTCCCTGCCAGCGAGCAGGTTTTGCAATTCACCGATGAAGGTGTGCATGTTGGGGTAGCGATCTTCAGGGTCTTTGGCAAGGACTTTGAGCAGAACCGATTCAACCTCCTGCGGCAGGTCTGGGATGTAGGCTCGCGGCAGGGGCAGGGCTTCGGTGGCTTGCTTGAGCAAAACGCCTGCGGGGGTATCGGCGGTGAAGGGTTTGCGCCCGGTGATCATTTCGTAGAGTACAACGCCAAGCGAATACAAGTCCGATTGTGGAATGGCTTCACCTGTCCACTGTTCGGGGGCCATGTAATCGGGTGTGCCCAGACCGGTGCCTGAACTGGTGAGGTGGGTTGATTCTTTTTCCTGTTCGCCGAAAAGTTTTACCAACCCAAAGTCGGTGAGCATGGGCTGGCCTTTTTCGGTCATGAGGATGTTGGAGGGTTTAACATCGCGATTGATGATGTTGCGGTCGTGGACGTATTCGAGGGCGTGGGCAATGGGCAGGATCAATTCCACTGCGGCTCTCCAGGCGATGGGTTTTCCAAGCCGTTCACGGAGTGTTCCGCCGGGCAGGTACACCATGACAAGATATGGAGAACCATCGTGTTCGCCATAGTCAATCACCCCAACGATGTTGGGATGCGAAAGCCTGCCCAGTGATTTGGCTTCACGCTCAAAACGCTTGAGCAGCATGTTCATGTCGTCGGGGGGGAAGGCATCGCGGCGGATCACCTTGATGGCTACTTCACGCTCAAGATGGGTGTCGTATGCCTTGTAGACAGTGGCCATGCCCCCTTCTCCAAGCAGCTCAAGGATTTGATAACGCCCAAATGTTTGACCGATCAGCAACGGCATAAAGGTTTCCTCGGATGAAAATAGCAAATTTTAAGCGGGTTGAATGCCGCTATTATAAGCGACTTGTTGTGCGTTTCCCACTACATTGTGACCATGCGTTAACCAAAATGATGAGTTGCTCCCTTCGCCGTCCTCGGCGGAGGATTTATTCGTAGAACGCCGCCGAGGACGGCGGCTTGAGCGAAATGACAGACAGACTTTGTCTGCGTGTTAACCAAAATGACGACAAATCGCACCTGCGATCGGTCGTCAAATGGGATTGGTTTGGGCGGCTGTTGTGTTGCTGCTATTTTGTCAGTGCGCAACGGAAGCCGACGTAGGCGCCGAAGTAAACGGGGTCGAGTTTGTAGCGCGTGTCAATGCGGATATTTCCGCCTGAGCCGCCAAAGATATTCCACGAACCGCCGCGAACGGAACGGAAACCTGTTGCAGTTGGGTCTTCACGCCCATCGGTGGCGCTGTAGGGGTAGAAGGCAAACAGGCTGCTGGTCCACTCCCAGACGTTGCCTGAGAGGCCGTAAATGCCGTAGGGGCTTTGTCCGCTGTTGTATTGGTTGACGGGGGCTGTATCGCCAACACAACCTGAATGGTTGGCAAAGTTACAGTTGAAGTCGTTACCCCATGGGTAGGCGCGTTGATCATCCATGCCGCGGGCGGCCTTTTCCCATTCTGCTTCGGTGGGCAGGCGGGCATCCCGCCATTCGCAGTAGGTCTTTGCCATGGTCCAGTTGACGTAGAGCACGGGATAATTTGCAAAGGATGGGTTGTTGTAATACGAAGAGCGCGTGGCAGACCCTGGTTTTTCGGGCAGTTTGCATACACCTGCTGCCACACATTCGGCGTACATGTCATTGGTGACTTCGTATTTGTCCATGTAAAAGGCAGCGACCTGGACCTTGCTGGCAGGGCTTTCTTCGGTATTGCCATCGTCATTGCCCATGATGAATTCCCCGGCGGGGACAAGGCGCATGGAGATATTCTTCCCGTCGGTGATTTCGGCGGGCAGGGAGATTTCGGTGGCGGGGGCTTCGGTCGGTTCGCTGGCAGGCTGGCTGGTTTCGGTGGGGAGAATTTCCTCGACAACTTCTTCGGTGGGTACGTCTGTGGCGAGGGTTACAGATTGGGTGGCTGTGGGGTTGGTGGTTCCGCCGAAAAAGTTGAATCTGGCGTTGAGCAGCCAGCAGGCTCCGCACAAACCAAGCAGCACAAACCCGCCCAGAACCGCAAGCCACGGGGAGGAGATTTTCTTTTTGGGGCTGGCAGGCTGAGGGTCGGCAGGCGAAGCGGGTTTTTTATCCGCTTGAAGATGTGTTTTTTCGGGTGCTTTTTCTTCTTCGGCTGGCTTTTGCTCAATCTTGGGCTTTTCGATCTTGCCTGTCATTTGCTCGCGGAGTTGTTTGGTTTTGATCCCAGTCGCAGTGACTTCGCGCCCGTCGAGCAGGTTTTGCAGTTCGTTTGCGAAGGCGTGCATGTCGGCGTAGCGGTCGGTGGGTTTTCGGGCGAGCACCTTCATCAGCACCGATTCCACGCTTTGCGGCAGGTCTGGGATGTATGTTTTGGGGAAGGGCAGCGGGTCGTTGATCTGTTTGAGCAGAATGCCAGCAGGGGTGTCTGAAATATAGGGCCTGTGGCCTGTGATCATTTCGTAGAGCACCACACCGAGCGAATACTGGTCGGATGCGGCGGTGGCTTCGCCGATCCATTGTTCGGGGGCCATGTAATCTGGCGTGCCCAACCCTGCTCCGGAGGCGGTGAGGTGTGTGGCGTTTTTGCCTTCAAAGATCTTCACCAGGCCAAAATCGGTGAGCATGGGCTGACCTTTTTCGGTGAGCAGGATGTTGGATGGTTTGACATCACGGTTGATGATGCTGTGTTCGTGGGTGTATTCGAGGGCGCGGGCCACAGGGATGATGAAGCGGACGGCATCGCGCCAGTACATGGGTGCGCCAAGCCGTTCCTTGAGTGTGCCCCCTGGCAGATATACCATGACCAGATACGGCAGGCCATCATGCTCGCCGTAATCGATCACGCCAACGATGTTGGGGTGCGAAAGTCCCGCAAGTGACTTGGCTTCGCGCTCGAAACGTTTGAGAATGATCTCGAATTGATCGGGAGGCACGGCTTCAGGTCGAATGAATTTGATCGCGACATCACGGTCGAGGCGGGCATCACGCGCCTTGTACACGGTGGCCATGCCGCCTTCGCCGATGAGTTCGACAATTTGATAACGTCCTAAACTTTGACCGATCAACCCAGACATAGGTTTTTCCCTTTTTCTCTTCCGAGCGTTTGAAGTGTGCCGATGTGATTCATTATATGTCTAATTTAACGGTCAAGTCAATTTTTGCCCATTATGAATCCATGCCAAATTAGGGGGTGTGGTCATCGGGTAAAATACGGTCATCTTATGGTTGTATCTGCGGTTTCGTTTGGGAGAAGTACCAAGTGAAAGTCTTTCAGTTTCTGTTCCGTGTGGGATTTAGCCTGTCCATCGCTTTTGCCCTGACCTTCTCTTCGGCGATCATTTTTTTTGATTACTCAGGCTACGAAACGGCTCTGGACCGCGCTGCGCTCGTTTCTTTTCCCACACTGGCAATTGGTTTTTTGCTATTCCAGGCATTTCCAACCCTGTGGCAGTGGATTCGACAACGAAGGCCCGCCGTCCTGTTTTTACTGGGCGGGCTGGCAGGCATCGGCGCGGCAGCGGTGGTTTTGCCGTTCGCAGTTTCAAGCGTTTATTACCTTGGGACATTGGCCTTCGCGCTAGCCCTCTTTGCTTTGATGTTGCCCGCGGCTCCCATGGTGGAGCGGATGCGTAACCGCCTTTGGGGATATTCCTTCGGCTTTTTGCTTTCCCTGCTTTTTGCGTATGGCGCGGTCGGCTTTTTGGCGGGTGCGCTCCATTCGATCTTCAACGTGTTGGTATTCACGGTCATTTTGGTGGGTGCCGGCAGTGTGGCAGGGAATTATCTCTTCATCCGTGCAACGGATTCGTTCCGCGGTGGTTTTTTACGCCAGCCTTTGAATTTGCTGCTGGCATTGGCATTGCCTGCCTTTTTGGCGGCGGTCATCGCGGTGGGGATGCAATTTCCGCCCATGCTTTTGCGGCAACATCTCATGGTTCCGCGGGAGTGGTTCGGTTTATTCCTTTCAGCGGCTTTGATGACGGGTGTGTGGGGGTTGGGTCTGTTGGAGCAGTTCGAGACTCGTGGATTTCACAACCGATTGGAAAAAACCAGGCTGTTTGAATTCATCAAGCCGAATCTGCCTGGGGTGTATGCAGGCGGCATGTTTTTCCTCATCAACCTTGTCATCGCGCGGATCTTGAATCACCCCGCGTTGAGTGTGAATACCGTCCTTTTTGAGTCTGATGCGGGGCCGTGGCTGTTCATCCTCGGCAGCCCCACAGGCGATGCATTGAACCGTTCCGTGCATCCGCTGGCATTGACGACCATCCGCTATCTGGTGCGTGTCTTTGCCATTTTCATGGGCGATGCATGGCAGCTTGCGCCGATCCTTGTGGCGGCCATGTTGAGTGGGTTGTGTGTGTTCATGGCCTGGTTGTTCGTAAAACGCGCCGTTGGCAAAAGCAGTTATGCTTTTATTTTTGCGGTGATGCTGGGTTCGACTGCCGCGCATTTGTTCTTCGGGTCTCTGACCGATACCTACATCTTTGGTGTCACTTCGTTGATCTTTTTCTGGCTTTTGATTCAGGCACAGGAAAACCGTTTTGCCGTCCTTGTCCCTGCTGGGGTGCTGGTTTTTGGGGTTACGGTCACCAACATTGCGCAGGCAATGATCGGCTTATTTTGCAGCAAGTTTGGGTTTCGGCGTTTGATCCGCTACGGCATCATGGTGCTGGCCGTGAGCATTGTGTTGACTGCCTTCACCAGCATGGTTTACCCGCGCTGGCAGACCTTTTTCTTCGTCCCCGCGGATCTGGCTTTCGAGGGAAATTTTGTCAAACCCGTGTACGAATCGCCGACCGAGCGGCTGCTTGAGCGCTTCAAACTGGTGGGCCGTTCAATGGTTTTGTACGGCGTGACCGCGCCCAGCCCCATCGAAGTCATCGCGGAAAAAGATCCGCGCCCCACCATTGACCTGAAAACCTTCGATGCGCCCAACAATGCCTACGCCTCCTACAAAGGGTTTGCCAATATCCCGCTGGCCTTGTGGCTGGCGCTGCTGGCGGGGGCTTTCATATTTTTTATGAAAGGGTTACGTTCGTCGGCGCATCTTTCGCTTATGCTTGGCTTGCTGGGCAGTTTGGCCTTCAATTTCATCCTGCACATGAATTACGGCACGGAACTGTTCCTGTACGCCCTGTACTGGACGTATCTGCTGGTGTTCTTTCTTGCGCTGGCATATGCAGGGCTGGCGGGCAGGCCATGGTTTGAAGCGATCCTGACCCTCTTTATACTGGCGCTGATGGCAAACAACCTCGGATTCATTTTTGCCGTTCTGCGCGGATTGGCTCCGTTTTTTGCTTCAGTGTAGAAAGGTAGTTCACTGTTTTTTTGAGTAGGGCAAATACAATGAAAGCATCTTCTGTTCACCATATTCTCTTTGACCTGGGCGGGACTCTCATGCATTCACGCGGCGATTGGACTCCCATTTTAGAACGCGCCGATCAGGCACTGGCCGATTCCCTGCGCCAGCATGAGATCGAACTCGATACCCGTGTCTTTCGGGCGCGCCTGCATGAATACTACGACCAGCGCGATCAGGATTTTCAAGAGACCACGTATCACTTCGTTCTGCGGGAATTGCTCAAGGACTTGGGATATGTCGATGTCGCCGAACCAGTCCTCAGGTCCGCGTTGGATGCGTTGTATTCGGTCACACAATCCAACTGGATGCTTGAAGATGATTCGCTGGATACGATCCAGGCGCTTCGTTCCAATCAATATCAGCTTGGCATTTTTTCCAACGCGGGCGACGATCAGGATGTGCAGGAATTGATCGAAGATTTTGGCATCCGTTCATACTTTGATTTTGTGTTGACCTCCGCTGCCTGTTTTTATCGCAAGCCGCATCCGCGTGCATTTGAGATCGCACTGGCACAATGGAATATTTCTCCCGAAGAGGCGGTGATGGTGGGCGATAGTCTGGAGGCCGATATTCAGGGTGCAAAGAATTTGAACATGAAATCGATCTGGATCACGCGCCGCGCCCAATTTAAAGCGGATGAAATGCAGCGCTTCAAACCTGACTTTAGCGTGCGCAGCCTCAAGGAGCTTTTGCCGACCCTTGAGAGAATCTCCATCACCCGTGCCTGACAGAGTACAATTCTTTAATGCAAAATAAAATCCTTCCATATCTCGCGCTGGCGGTGGGGATCAGCGCGCTCAGTCTTTCTGCCATGTTCGTACGTTGGGCCGAAGCCCCAGGCGCGGTGACTGGTTTTTACCGTCTGTTGTTTTCCACGATCTTTCTTTCGCCGCTTTTCATTCGTCAGCAAAAGAATCTGGAACCCATTGAGAAAAAATATCTGCTCTTTCCGCTTTTGGGCGGGCTTTTCACCGCTTTCGATTTTGGATTCTGGAATTCATCTTTGAAATTCACCACTGCCGCCAATGCAACCTTGCTTGGTAATACTTCGCCGTTGTGGGTGGCCTTGTTCGCATTTTTCGTGCTTCACGAAAAATTACGCCGCTCATTTTGGGTGGGACTTGTCATTGCATTGACGGGTGCCGTGCTTGTGATGGGCAGTGACTATTTGAAGCACCCCACCCTCAGCCTCGGCGATCTGATGGCGAGCACCGCCGCCGTTTTTTATGCTTCGTATCAACTGGTCACTCAGCGCGGACGAAAGCACATTGATCCGTTGCGCTATACCTGGCTGGTGGGGGTGAGCGCTGTGATCGGCATGTTCATCATGAACCTTGTCCTGGGAAACCAGCTCACCGATTACCCATTGAAATCATGGCTCATCTTTCTTGCCACGGCTGTCGTTTCTCAGATGATCGGGTATCTGGCGATCACGTACGCACTCGGCCATTTGCCAGCCTATGTGGTTTCGCCTACAATGGTGGGGCAGCCCGTTTTAACGGCTGTGCTGGCGATTCCGCTTTTGGGAGAAGTTCCGAGCACGATTCAGTGGGTGGGCGGGGCGATTGCACTGGTTGGAATTTATCTTGTCAATCAATCACATTTGCAAGCTCAGGAAGAACTTCCCAACGCTTGACCTGACCTTGAAAAGAAGCCTTTCCGCTTATATACTGGTGCTGTAAGGCGTGTAACCATCAGACCCAAGGAGACCATCATGCAATTAGACGCCATTATCGAAGTTGCCATCGGGCTTGTGTTCGTGTGGCTGGTCATTAGCATTACCACCATGGAGGCCCAGAACAGGCTTGGTGTTTGGATGAATGGACGTGCCAAACATCTCGAAAAATCCATTCATAGCATGTTGAAAGATAAAACCCTGGTGGATCGTTTCTATGACCATCCACTGATCGTTGAATTGATGTTGAAGGATGATGATGGGAACCTGAAACTGGATAAAAAGGGAAAACCCCGCCGCCCGGATTACATTCCAACGCAGGTGTTTGCCACGGCGGTGTTTGAGGTTTTGATGAACGCGGGCAAAGGTGAAAAAGATACCGCTGCCGAGACCCTGTCGATCCCTGATATGACCGCCAATTTCAAGACACTGATGGCAAAGAACGAGGTGCTTCCCTATGTTTTTCCAAATATGGAAAAAAGTATGGAAACGCTTCAACGCAACACGAAGGAATTTGACGACAAGCTTGCCGAATACCGCCGAAATATCGAAGGCTGGTTTGATAATGTCATGGTGCAGGCGAGCGGTTGGTACAAGATCGATTCCCAATGGAAAGCCTTTTGGATCGGCCTTGCCCTGGCTGTATTTTTCAATGTGGACACCATTTTTATTGCTCAAAAATTATGGCAGGAACCCACGGCGCGGGCCGTGATCGTTGCGCAGGCTCAGACCGAGGCGCAAGGCGATTCGTCTGCTGATTCCATATCACTGGATAATGTCAAAGGGTTGGTCTTTCCAGTTGGGTGGACGACGACCCCGCTGGCAGAAGGGACTTCCTGTGGTTTGGTAAGCTTCATGGACAATCGTGTCGTGATCAGCTCTGAAGGGAATTGTCTTGCTGTTACAAGCCTGCCTGCTTTCAATAATGGCTGGGGTCTCATGGTGAAGATTTTTGGCTACCTCCTCACCGCATTTGCGGCGGCGCAGGGTGCGCCGTTCTGGTTTGATATCCTCCGCAAATTGGTTGGTTTCAAGCAGCAGACCTCTTCCACTTCAAAATAGTTGTTGAATTCAGTAAATCACAAATTCGTTTCGATTTCGGGAGACAGGCCGAAACCCGTTAAACTACACAAAGAAATCGGCCAAATTTTGCATCGGAGGATTGCATGGAAATCAAGATCACAACAATGAAGGGACGCGTCCCGGTTCAGGTTATGCATGTGCATGGCGAACTAAACTCAGCTACTTATGAGGCGTTTCAAAGCAAGGCTAATGAATTGATCAAAAGTGGTGCCCAGTATATTTTGCTTGACCTGACAAATTCCCCCTTTATCAGCAGTGCAGGCCTGCGCACCATTCATTCGATTTACAACCAGTTGCGCGCCGCCAAACCCGATAAAGATGATGAAGAGATCCGTAAAGGCATCAGTGCGGGAACATACAAATCACCCTACATCAAGGTGTTGAATCTTTCCTCCGATGCCGCCAAGGCTTTCAATTTGGGCGGGTTCGATATGTACATCGAATCCCACACAGACTTGTTGAAGGCGGTTGCATCTTTCTAGGTGAGTTGCAAAAGACAAAAAAACAACGGCGGCCTAGAAGCCGCCGTTGTTTTTTAACTTCTCAATATCGGGCGCGTCAGGCAGGTGGGACCGCCTGTGCCTTTGAAGGAAATATCTTTTCCATCGAAGGTCCATACTTGCGCCCCAGCTTCTTCAAGCCGTTTTTGTGTGATCGGATTGCCGCTCAACATCACACACTGACGCGGCCCCACTGCCAGCACATTGCAGCCAAGGTTGTCGTATTCTTCATTGGGTACTTCCACAAATCGAAAGCCGCGTTCCAGCAGCCATTCGCGGAAGGGCACGGGCATCAGGCGCGAATGTACGACAGCCAGATCTTTATCCACGATGCTGATGAAAGACAGCAGATGCAAACAATCTTGCGGCCCCGTCCAGTAGGGGAGTTGTACGGGGTAAATTTCATCCACGGCATCGCTGAGCAGTTCCCGCAATTGACGTAAGCCCTCTGCATTGGTGCGAAAGCCCTGTCCCACTGCCAGTGTGCGTTCGTCCACCCAGAGCACATCGCCGCCCTCCAATTTTCCACTTCCGTGAATCCGCCCAAGGATGGGCACGCCCAATTCATGTAAATATTTTTCTGCGGCATCGGCTTCTGGTTTGCGTGCCTCCTTGCCCATGCTGCACAGGATCGCGCCGCGATTCGAAATTACCAGCGGGTCGTGGGTGTAAATTGAATCGAGGCTGGTGCTTGCATCCATCGGCGCGTAGTGGATCTCAAAATCGAAATGCTCCAGTATGCCTGTAAATCGTTCGTATTCTGCCAGCGAATTTTCAAAATCGGGGCAGCCAAAATACACCAGCTTTTCCCACTGCGCTTCAAGATTTGCCTGCGAAATAAAAGCCTCACGCGGATGTTTCAATACCATCCGTCGAATTGGCGCATACATGGACTGACAACCAAATGTTTTCATTTGAATTCTCCTCCGCACCACTGTGCGACTGTATTTGCCACGACCTTCGCCGCAGTCACCACCTCATCGAGCGGCACAAACTCATTGACCGCATGTGCCATGCCTACGTCACCAGGCCCATAATGTGTGGCTGCAATTTTCGCATGGTTGGTGAACAGGCGCATATCTGAGCCGTAGGTTACACCACGCAGAGTTGCCGCCGACCCCGTGACCTGTTCATGCATGGCAGCGAGATTTTGAATCAACGGATGTTCAAGCGGAGTTTCACCCGATTCGAATTGACCCTCGAACCATTCCACCCTGGGCGGATTTTGACTCAACCACGGGTCAGACTCCGCTGCGGTCTGAATCGCCGCTTCGAACATTTTCCGCGCCGCTTCATTCGATTCCCCAGGGAACACCCCCATACGTCCCTCTGCCACCACTTCTTCAGGGACGGTGGAATGCCACTCGCCGCCGCGTACTGTGCCAATGTTGATCGGCGCAATGTTGTGCGGATCTTCAAACAATGGATGCTTGAAGCTGGCATGGCGTTCTGCATCGAGTTTGTTGATGACATTCAACAGCAAGGCAAATTTTTCGATGGCGCTCACACCGTAAGCCTTCATCGCCGCATGGATCGAACGCCCAGGCACGGTCAGGCGGAATGTCAGTGCGCCCGATTGCACTGGAGAAAGCTCCAGCCGCGTGGGCTCAAGCAGGATCACAGCGTCAGCCGTGTAACCTTTGACAATGGTGGTCAATGTGCCAATGCCGCCCGATTCTTCGCCAATGACACTTTCGATCAGAATATCGTTGGCAGGCTGGTAACCGAGTTTTTGCAACACGTCCACTGCAAAGATACCCGCGCACAGACCCGATTTCATGTCACAGGAGCCGCGCCCGTACATTTTTCCGTCGCGGATAACGCCGCTCCAGGGCGAATCCACCCAAAGGGAGAGATCGCCCACTGGAACTACATCCACGTGTCCGTTAAGGATGATCGATTTTCCTTCGCCAGTGCGAGTCCCGGGCCAGCGTCCGATCACGTTGACACGATCTGTTGGCGAGAAGCCATCATCCCCAAAAGCGGGGTGGCCTTTCAGATTGTCGAAATTCGAAGGGATGATCTCCACTTCCATGCCCATCGAACGTAATTTTTGCGCCACAAGGTTTTGGACATCGTGCTCGTGATTTGGCAGGCTGGCGGTTTGCACCAGCTTTTGCAGAAAAGCGATCAATTCTTCGCGGGCCGCTTCAACGGCTTCAGAAATTTCAGTGGGGGATTTTTTCATGGGGTTTCCTCTGTAGAGACTTCCATTATAATCAAACGATATCTAATGCCTTGCAAGTACCCCTTTTAATAAGTTGTATAATTGAACTTAAGGTGAATCATGACTACCTTTGAACAAACTCTTTTGCGTGAAGTTGCTACACTCCCTCAATCTCGTCAGGCGGATGTACTGGCGTTCATTCGGTTTCTGAAAATCAGCCTGCCAGAAAGTGAAAAAGCCCGTTCTGATTTCAAGGAGGCATTGGAGGACGCAAGAGCAACTGCGAAAAAATTAAATATCACCCAGGAAGATATCGAAGCTGAAATCCGTGCTGTGCGGGATGGAAAGCAGTGAAACGCGCAGTTCTCGACACAAATATTTTGATTTCCAGCGCGCTTGGTGGTGCGCTGGTTTTGGTTTTAGAGAAATGGGACGCTGGCGTATTTTCTGTTGTTGTTACCACGGATATTTTGAGTGAGTATTTTGAGGTTCTCAACCGACCTAAATTTGGGTTGAAACAGGAAACGATAGATAAAATCACAACCTACATTTATCAGTTTTCAGAGTTTGTTATACCTGAAGAAAAAATTCGGTTTATTGAAGATGATCCAAAAGATGATAAATTTCTTGAGGCGGCCATTGCGGGTAATGTGGATTTTATTGTAAGCGGAGATAAACATTTACTTGACTTGAAGGAGTTTCGCTCCGTTCCAATCCTTTCAGGAAGGGAATTTTTAGATTGGCTGCAAAGGAACGGAAACTAGTTTATGAGCGACCTTTTTGATCACGCCATGCAGGAACGCATGAAAACCGAAGCGCCGCTTGCCGCGCGGATGCGTCCGCGTACGCTGGATGAATACATCGGGCAGGAGCATATTGTCGGCGAGGGAAAACTTTTACAGCGCGCCATCAAAGCCGATAAACTTTTTTCGTCCATCATTTTATGGGGGCCGCCAGGCACGGGCAAAACCACACTCGCACAAGTCATTGCTAACAGCACGAAGAGTCATTTCGTTACCATCTCTGCCATCCTTGCAGGCAAGGCGGATCTTCGCGTTGTCATTGACGAGGCTCTCGAACGCCGCCGCCTGCATAACGAGCGTACCATTCTTTTTGTAGATGAAGTCCACCGTTGGAACAAGGCGCAGCAAGATGCACTCCTGCCGCATGTCGAAAATGGAACTTTCACGTTGATCGGCGCGACAACAGAGAATCCCTACTTTGAAGTCATCAAAGCTTTGATCTCTCGTTCGCGTGTCTTTCAATTGCGGAATTTGAACCAGACCGAGACGGGTGTTCTGCTTGACCGAGCCCTCTCCGACAAGGAACGCGGCTACGGAAACAAGCGCATCACGCTGGACCTCGATGCACGGTCCCACTTAATTGAAGTTGCCTCAGGCGACGCACGCAACGCGCTCAATGCACTTGAGCTGGCAGTGGAATCCACCACGCCAGACAAGGATGGCATCATCCATATCACGCTGGATGTGGCGCAAGAGTCGATCCAACGGCGGGCAGTCCTCTACGATAAAGATGGTGACGCGCACTACGACACCATCTCCGCGTTTATCAAATCGGTGCGCGGAAGTGACCCCGATGCTGCCCTCTACTGGCTGGCAAAGATGATCTACGCGGGTGAAGATCCCAAGTTCATCATCCGTCGTCTCATTATTCTTGCTGGTGAAGATATTGGGCTTGCCGACCCCATGGGGTTGGTGGTGGCTTCTTCTGCCGCACAAGCATTTGACTATATCGGTCTGCCCGAGGGGATTTACCCGATTGTGGAGGCAACCCTCTATCTTGCCACCGCGCCCAAATCCAACAGCGCGGGCGCTTATTTCAGCGCGATGAAAAAAATTGAAGAAGAGGGGCAGGTCTCCGTTCCGCGCCACCTCATGGACGGAAATCGCGATGCCGCGGCAATGGGTCATGGCAAGGATTATGTGTATCCGCACGATCAGGAGGGGCATTTCACTCCCCAGCAATATCTACCCAGGCGATTGCTCGGCACGTATTTCTATTCGCCTTCACAGGAGGGATACGAGTCACAGGTCACTGCGCGGTTGGAGATGTGGCGCGAAGCCCAGCGCAAGGCCCTGAACATCGAACGCACCGAACATGTCCCCAGCTTAAGCGAAGAACAGATCGTTGAAATGAAGCGGAAGATCAAATAGCATGGATGAAATTCGCCCCTGGCTTTTTATTGGCGGGTTCAGAGATACCCTCGACAAGGGGTATCTTGATCGCAAGTTGATTCGATCCATGCTGCAAATTGCCGAACCGATTCAACACGAGGGAATCAATTCTCTGTTTCTACAGGTGGATGATCTTGCCCGTACGCCGCATCACCTCATCAAACAAGGTGTGGATTTCGTTCTGGCCGAAAAGGAAAAGGGACATAACATATTGGTTTCTTGCGGGGCAGGAGTAAATCGGTCAACAATGTTTTGCCTTGCTGCGTTGAAAGAGGCAGAAGGCCTCAGCCTTTTTGATGCGTTCAAAGAAGTATCTCAACGTCACCCTGGCGCGCTTCCCAATGAGCAGGTGTGGGAGGCGTTTTGCGATTATTATCATGAATCCGTCCCTTATCTTGATGTGATGAGGCTGGCGGCAAAAAACTTTTGATTGGAAAATAAACAATGCCTCTTTTACTTCTCATCCGCCACGGCGAAAACGAATATGTCAAAACAGGGAAAATGGCAGGCCGACTGCCCGGGGTGCGTCTCAATGAACGTGGGCAGAAGCAGGCTCAGGCGTTGGGTGATGCGCTGAAGGATGTGCCGATCAAGGCCATTTATTCAAGTCCGCTGGAAAGGGCGATGGAAACTGCTGCGCCGATCGCATCCGCAAGAAATTTGAAGATCATTCAGGAACCTGATCTCATGGATACCGATATCGGAAAATGGCAGGGAAAATCATGGCGCGTGCTTGGCCTGACAAAGGCATGGAAAATCGTGCAGAATGCGCCGTCGCGATTCCGTTTTCCCGAAGGCGAGTCGTTTCCTGAGGCACAACTGCGAATTGCAAATGTGTTGGAGAGGGTGGTGCAAACTCATAAAAAGCCGCAGGATATTGTTGCGGTTGTGTTCCATGCCGACCCGATCAAACTGGCCGTTTCTCATTTCATCGGAATGCCGCTTGACCATTTTCAGCGGCTGGCCTGTGATACAGGTTCAATGACCGTTTTGCATGTGGGTGAAGCGGGTGCGCATCTTGTAAAATTGAATCAGCGTCCACCGTTCGATTTTCTACCGAAAGAAAATAAAAAGTAGCTGTGAGCTTTGATCGAGTGAAGGAAATGTGTGCCATGGCATTTTATTTGCTTGAAATTTAGCGTTGTTAAAAGGAGTTTGTATGGCAGACCAGAAGCATCGTGAAATATTTTCGCAGGGACGCAAAGTTTGGAATGCCTGGCGGAAAAAGAATCCAAAAATAAAACCAGATTTGAGCACCCTCTCATTTCGTAACGCTGATCTGGGCGGCTTTGACCTGCGGGCGGTATTTCTTGAAAACTCTGATCTCAGAAATGCCCAATGCGTGGGAACGGATCTCCGCGGTGCTTATTTGTATAACGTCGATGCGCGCAAAGCGAATTTTGACAAAGCCAACTTAAGTGGCGCCACTTTGCAACGGGCTTTGTTTCAAGGGGCAAGTTTGCGGAATGCAAAAATTGAATTTACCCTCTCGCAGGAAGCCAACTTTGAAAAAGCAGATTTGACCAACGCCTCTCTTTTTCTTTCGGATCTTTCTGACGCTAAATTTGATCAGGCGATTCTCAAAAACGCGAACTTCAACGAAACAAACTTAAATGGGACTTATCTCACCCAGTGCGATCTCTCTTCTTGTACTTTTAAGAAGGCTTCATTGGTCAATGTGAAGATGGTCAACTCAAACCTGACCGGTGTGGATTTTTCCGGGCGGACGCTGGCGGGCGCATCTTTCTGGCGTGCAAACCTTACAAGGGCAAATATCAAAGAAACCGATTGCCAGATGGTTGAGTTCGCCGAGGCAAAATTGGTTGGCGCAAACTTGAGTTTTTCCAATCTGGATACTGCTGAGTTTCGCGATGCTGATCTTACAAGTGCCGATCTGCATGGCTCGTACCTTGCCAATACATCCCTGCTTCGCGCTGTGGTGGAGAAAGCCAATTTCAAGAACTGTTACGTGTATGGAACCTCTGCCTGGGATTTGATCGGAACGCCAAAATCGCAGCAGGATTTGATCATCACGCCGCCATCCGAACCCGCCATTACCGTGGATGATCTGGAAGTTGCCCAGTTTGTGTACCTTGTTTACAACAATAAGAAAATTCGCAACTTCATGAATGCCTTCACAGATAAAAATGTGTTGATTTTGGGCAGGTTCTCACTCCCCGAGCGCAAAGCCGTGCTGGATGGATTGCGCGAAAAACTGCGCACTTTCGATTTCGTCCCCATTGTGTTCGATTTCGATTCGCCTCAGGATAAAGATTACACCGAAACCGTTCAGACTTTGGCGGGCATGAGCATGTTTGTCATTGTAGATGTGACCAACCCCAAATCCACGCCTTTGGAAATGGAAGCTACGGTCAAGCAATTCAAGATTCCGTATTTGCCCATTATTGATACCAGCGCTGATGATCGTCCCTTTGCCATGATGATCGATCTGCAAAAGAGCTTCCATTGGGTTTTGCCGACCTTTGGTTATAAAACCAGGAAGGAACTTTTGAATAACTTGAAGGCCGCCATTATCGACCGCGCCATCGAGAAACATGATCAGTTGCGCGATCAAAAGGCAAAGGAAAGCATCTCCATGTTAACCGTTGACGATCTGAAGAAACGCTCTGGCGCAAAGAGAAAAAAATAAAACTGCAACCCCAAATCAAAACGGCAGTCATCCCGACTGCCGTTTTGTTATTTGTTCAACCTGCTCCCAAAGCGTTTTTCGCATATCATCATCCATCACCGCTGGCGACCATGCTGCCTCTTTACAATTCGTATCGAAGTATTTTCCCGTAACGCCTTCAACCTCTGGCGAAGACGCAAGGTACACAGACGAACGCGCCGCCTTTGCCGCGGACTTGCC
>DAOQID010000074.1:0-20233 GCA_035339375.1 Anaerolineales bacterium
CGATGGACTTGATACCGGTCTGCACCGGGGTATCCACATCCTGACGTTCCACCACGCCCGGCGCAATGCGTTCGATCGGGCGGAAACCCGTTGTGGCGATCGGACCCTTGCCGTCGATCGGTTCACCAAGAGCGTTGACCACACGACCAATCATTGCATCGCCCACAGGAACTGAAGCAATGCGTCCAGTGCCGCGTACGGTCATGCCTTCGGTGATTTCATCGTACTCACCCATCACGATCACACCAACACTATCCTGTTCCAGGTTGAACGCCGTCCCCATTACGCCGTTCGAAAACTGTACAAGTTCCTGCGCTCTTACATTTGCAAGACCCTGCACACGGGCAATACCATCACCCGCTTCAACTACAACGCCGATGTCACTGACGTTCAGTTCAGGCTTAAAGCCTTCAATTTGTTTTTGCAAATCGCCTGTGATTTGCTTGATCAAGTCTGACATTAGGTAGCCTCCACCAAGATTCTTATTAGGACAAGAACCCGGATAAGGGCGTTATCCGGGTATATGTGTAATTTTTGCCCGTTTCCCCTCCCCACATCCTTTCGTGAGTAAGAGTACAAGCGGGGCAATGATACCTGAAAGGGGAATGATTGTCTAGTTGCAATCCCCTCTTACCTTAAGAAATGTCTCATACCCTTGTCATCTACACAGCTTACGCTATTATTGCCCGAAATAATCAGAATAAACACATCTTCAGAAAACAAGGAGACAAGATGTCTGAAATCAATCGTGAAGAAGGAAAACCTCCCAGTCGCCGTATGAAACGCTACTGGAAAGTCGCCGTTCTGGCAAACATTAAAGATGACAATCAACCCAAACCCGAAGGGGTACCGCCGGACGCCTTCGCCGATTTCGACCATATTGAGACCATAGACTCGCTTCGCGCCGCAATTGAAACTGATGGCCACACAACCTACTTTATCCAGGCAGATAGAGATCTACCCTTCGCGCTACGCGAAATTCAACCCGATATTTGCTTCAACATTGCAGAAGGTCTTGGCGGTGATGCGCGCGAAGCTCAGGTGCCCGCCCTGCTCGAAATGCTCGGAATCCCTTACACAGGCTCCCGCGTACTCACCAACGGAATCTCACTGGACAAAACTCTCACAAAACGCATTTGGCGTGACCGCCGACTTCCAGTTGCTCCATTTCAGGAATTTAATGCAGGCGACGAACCTCTGCGCCCGGAGTTGAAATTTCCACTCTTTGTCAAGCCAGCTCGTGAAGGCACAGGCATGGGGGTTGACCTGAAAGCCATCGTCAATAACGAAAAGGAACTGCGCGAGCGTGCCCAATATATCGTCAATGTATATCAACAACCCGCTCTTGTAGAAACCTTTTTGCCAGGCCGCGAATTCACTGTTGGGATCCTTGGCCGCGCCGATTCAAAACTGTATTCCCGACATCCCGAATGGTATGAAAAAGACGGCTTCCATCGTTTTCCCGTCCTTGAGTTAGACAGTACCCGCTCGGTAACACCCTGGGTTTACGGACTTGAAGCCAAATCAAAAGATGTAGGTGCAGATGGATCTCCCGGTTACTTCTGCCCCGCCGATATTGAACCAGAGCTCGAAAAGAAATTGAAAAATTTTGCCCTGCGTGCCCATCAACTTTTAAACACGCTTGATGTTTCCCGCACCGATATACGCCTTGACGAAGACGGCAACCCGCGCGTCATGGAAATCAATACACTGCCTGGCCTGACCCCTGATTACAGCGATTTGTGCCTGCAAGCCAAGGCAGAAGGCATTCGCTATGAAGACCTTGTGCTCGATATCCTCTATCTCGGCGCAAGCCGCTGGGGAATGTTGGAGCCGCGTGAATATGTGCCAGACACTCCAAAGAAAAGATAGAATCACAAAAAAAGCCCTGCAAAATTTGCAGGGCTTTTTACATTAATCATCGTCGCCGCCCTCGCCGCCTTCAAAATCATTTCCATCGTGACAGGCTGTACATGTGGCCTCCTGCACAGTGGAAGGATGACATTGACGACAGGAAGCGCCGCCATGGAATACACCATTCCCGCCTTCTTCAGCAATTGGCTCGGGGTGTTGAATATTAAACCCGGCAGGGGTCCATGCAAAGATGGTATGGCAAGTGGCACAATTGGTTCCAAATACGCCTGCATGGAAGGCTGGGTCGGCATGGCATGATACACATTCATTCGATAAACCTGTGAATGAGTCGCCTTTATGGCATTGTTCGCAATCCACGCCTGAATGCCCGCCCGTCAACGGGAAGTTGGTGCGACTGTGGTCAAAGGTCGCGTCGTCCCAGTCATTTGTGTTATGGCAGGATGCGCAATCTGTGCCGAACTTACCGTTGTGTTCGTCATTCTGTTGATGGCAGGAATAGCAATCAGTCGGCGTACCCTTGAAGACGTTGTTCACATGGCAGCGCTCACAACGTACTTCCCTGTGTTCGCCATCCAGTTTGAAAGCGGTCAGGTTATGGTCAAAGTTTGCGCTCTCCCAATTCTTCGGTGTATGACAGGTTTCGCATTGGGTTCCAAAACGGCCATTGTGCTCATCATCCTGTTGATGACAGGAATAACAATCGCTGGGCGTGCCTTTGTACACGTTGTTCACATGGCACTTTTCGCAGGCTACCTCATTGTGTTCACCTTCCAACTTGAACGCAGAAAGGTTGTGGTCAAATTTTGCGGGCAACCAGCCTTCGGGGGCATGGCAAACACCACACTCATTACCATATGCACCACCATGTGGATCGTCTTCGCGATGACAAGAGAAGCAATCCTGCGGCAGGGATTGTAGATCCGCGATGCTGCGGGCATCGAGATGGCACTCTGTACAATTAGCCTCGGCATGCTCGCCTTTTAATTGAAATGGAAATTGATCGTGGGTGAAATTATCACCATATCGGTCAATGCCATCATGGCACGCCAGACAATCCGTCCCGAAGGACAGGACATGCGTCTGGGTGAAGACAATATCCATTTGACGGTGGCAGTTATCGCAGGAGTTGGAAGCGAAGGTTGTCACATCCTCGCCGTGGCAATCTTTACAGATAAACGCTTCACCCGTCGCCTTTTTCTGGTGCCCTTCCAAAGAATATCCCAGCGCCTCGTGCGGGAAGGTGTTCTCCCCCATCTCGGTCAGTGAAGCTGACGCGCCACGATGTTCAGGATGACAATCACGACAGGCCAGCGTATTATTTTTTTGCATGATCGCGCCGTGCAACTGCGCCACGTCGTACATCTGAGCGGCAATATCGGTATGGCATTTGGCGCAGTGATCTGCCATTCTTGTTGCGCTCCACGGTTCTGCATGGCAGGCCGAACATTCCGTGATCTGAGCATGTGAATTGACACCACCCAAAACCTCATCTCCTGGTTCTGCATTTAATGCGCCAGCAGTGAACATTTGGCTGCCGCTAAAAAACGCAAGCCCTGCTATGGCAGCAATGGTGACAAGTGCAGCAAAGATTCCAGTTCCTGTTAAACAGCCAAGACGGTTATTGGTTTGCACTCTTCCCTCCTATCGTAGGAACGTGGCGTAATAGAGCGCCGCGCCCATGTGAATAAAAGCGGAGATGAACAATGCCATACCGATGGGAATATGAACCGTATGCCAAAGTGACATTAACCGCCGCGCCTGTTTCAACGCTTCCTGTGAAAGCGTTCCCTCAATTTCAAGCCCATCAAGCGTACGTGGGATGCGGGTGTAAATGTAACGGCCAATGAATCCGCTAAAAACGATGATGACCGTAAGCAGCGTGGTCGCACCCGCAAGCCCGTTGAATTTCCACGAGGTGTGCAACAAAACCATGAACGGCCCCACCAGACCAGTGAAAATGTGAAATTGCAGCCAGGTGGACATTCGCCCAAGTGCTGCGCTTCGACTGCGTTTTCGCAGGCTGTAAAGCACTTCTGTCATCAGCATCAACACAAACCCTACGATGCCGATGGAATGGCCGAATAATTCCCCCGCCGCGGGGATCTCCCGCGTCCAAATCACAACCGCCCCGTACAACCCCGTAATCAACAAACAAAACACAAACGCCAGCCAGAGTTCTTTGTTACCTCGAAGCATCCTCTGCCCTCCCGAAAAATGTATTCAACTCAAGTTGTTGAGGTTATTATTTAATTCGTTTTGTATTTTGACCAAAAATCCACGATCACATCTGCAATTTTGGCATCGCGGGCGAGCAGTTTATCGCGCATGGAGGTAATATCCATTCTGTCGCGTACGATCCTTTGCAGCGGCGCCGAAATGGTCTGGTCACCCATCACTACTGCGCCGATCAAGGTCGTTTCTCCAACCATCAAGCGGACACGGTTCACATCAAATCCGCTCTGTGCCACGATGGCATCGGGCAATTGCCGCCAGGTTTCACTATCGCCGCGCGCAATTCCGACAATGTCATCATCATGGCCATGTCCCACCGACCCGATGATCGTGGTGGTCAAGCCTGCAAGGCGGGTTACGTTGAAGGGAGTATTACGAATATAGGTCTTTCTTTCTCCAGTCATATTTAACCCAGCCGTATGGCCCTGATCTCGTGCAAGGTGCCATAAACTGTCGATCACCGACCTGCCTGTAACAGGGTCAAAGACCTGGGCCACATCGCCAGCGGCAAAAATATCCTCGTGATTCGTTTGCAGATATTCATTCGTCAAAATGCCTCGATCTACGGAAATGCCAGCATTGCGGGCCAACTCAATACGGGGCTTGATGCCGATGGCATACGCCACCATGTCACAACGCATCGCACGCCCATCCTTCAAGCGGATTCCGTTCACACGGCTTCTCCCTGTGATTTCAGCAAGCTCGGTGTGAAAATGCAGGGTTACACCTTCCTCCTGCAAACGGCGTTCAATGATGCGCGATTCAAAATCATCGAGCACATTGCTCCAATAGCGATCTCCCCGTAAAAGATAATGCACTTTCACCCCACGTGATAACAACCCCTCCGCCAATTCAAGCGCAGTAATGCCGCCGCCCACCACCACGGCAGTTTTTCCACGCCTCGCAAATTTGAGGATCTTGCGGGCATCTTCCAAATGGTCGAGCTTGACCACACCTTCAAGGTTGGCGCCGGGCACTGTCAAAGGGATGGCCTGCGCCCCGACAGAGATGAGCAGCTTATCGTAGGAAAGGTGCGATTTTCCATCCAACTCAATGGCTTTTTCTGATGGCAGTAGTTTTGTCACCCGCGACTTATGAAATTTAAAATGCAACCGCACATAGTCTTCACGGGTACGGGGGAACAGGGCTTTATCGTGCAATTCTCCCGTCAAAAAGTACGCCAGACCGGGGCGTGAATAAAACCCGTGCGGGTCATCGCCTACCATCACAATCTCACCTGACATTCCATTCTTGCGGATCGCTTCAATGGCGGCCACCCCTGCGACCCCTGAACCGATGATGATGTATCTCATTTTCCACCCTCCGCAAACAGATCGGTCCGCTCGAAGCGCAACACCCCACGTGGGCAACGCGCCACACACTCCCCACAAGTCAGGCATTCGCTGTGTTTGATCGCCTGCCCCTCCCATGCATGAGCGCGGACATCAATGCCAATTGGACAGTTATACGTGCATATCCCGCATTGCACACAGCGGGATGAATCGGGCACAACATGACCCGCTGAAAGCGCCACGCGCTTCGTCGAGTCTGTCTTGAAGATATTGATAAATGACAACCTGACCTCCATGTATCAAGTCGTTTTTCCCCCAGAAAAGTTACGGCTTTAGTATGGCAAATTCTATCCCCTCCACCAATACCCCACCAGTTACAAATGTCATTATTAAATAAAAACAGGGCTGCCTCGCGGCAACCCTGCCTGTTCGCAAAACTTGAGCCGTCAGGCTTAGTCTTACGAGAGCGGGACTACATTGGCAGCCTGCAAACCTTTGGGGCCCTCTTCGATGGAAAACTCCACCTTCTGTTCGGCCTCCAACTTACGGTAGCCATCGCTCTGAATGGCGGTGAAATGGACAAATACATCCTCGCCACCATCCCGACCAATAAAGCCGTAGCCCTTGGTCGAATTGAACCACTTGACGGTTCCAACAAAACGCTCAGACATCTTTCTATACTCCTGCTGAGAAAAAAATTGAAGCCCGTTCACCTTTCCGCTTTCAAAGGCGACCCGGGCCTGCTGAGCGCAAGATTATCATGCCTAAAACAGCATGTCAAGATTTTAAGAACCTCCTGCGGATTGAGGCATATCGCGAGACAAAATGGAACCACCAGGGCGACCATTTCACACGAAATTCTGCACTGCGAATCACCTTCCGCATCTCCGCTGGACCTGCGAACTGGTCCAGCAAAAGGACGGATCTTCCCACCTCGAAGACTGCATGGGCATCCGAACCGACCGTGCCAGCCAGGCCATGAAGGCGGGCGAATTCCAGCGCTTTGCGATTGAAACGCGGCAACATGCAACGTGAATTGTAAACTTCGATGGCGTCCACAAACGGAATTACATCCAACAGGTCTTTTTCCTGCCAGCCGCCCGCGCGCAATTCATCGAACGGGTGCGACACGCTGATAAATGCCCCCTGCGCCTTTAAACGCATCAAAGTTTCTTGTGGTGTCAGAAAAGGGGGAATTTCCTCCTGTACAAAAGCGGCCAGAATCTCCCCTTTGGTCGTCATGATTTCCTCGCCCACAATAACCAGTTCAGGGTCCAGTGCTTGAGCCGCGCGTGCGCCTGCAATGGAATTATGGTCGGTGATGACCAGATGATCCAATCCCTTGCGCCGCGCTGCCTGTACCAGGTCTTTGGGGTGGGTCAGCGAATCCTTCGAGGCATGGGTATGACAGTGAAATTCAAGGGTCAGTTTTTTAGGCAAAGTCATAAAGGTTTAAAGATGGCCTGCACCACGCCGCAAATATAAAGGTGCGGATCAGAAATATTAAACTCACGTTCGACGTGTACAGGGTTTGAACTTTGTGGCTGCAGGACAATTCTACCGCCACGGACCACGATCCGTTTCAAAGTGACGCCATCTCCCTCGTCATTGATAATCTCTGCAGCAACAATATCCCCGTTTCTATAACTCGTCAACGGAGGCATGTCCCCGCTCTCATCAGGCTCAGCGATGACCTGGGGATTCTTCGGCAAAAAACGCAGCAAAACATAATCGCCGCTTCCGATGTTGGCCAGGTTCATGCTGTCACCGGAAACCTTGATGACCGCCGTCCCATGAGTTGAACTCCGAAAAAAGCTATGACCATCCACCGACACGATCCGATACGGCTTATCTTCAATAAAGACCTGCTCCACCTCCACCATGCCCTCTATGGGCGTATTCAACACCCCGCTTGGGCCAAAATCGCCAGCATTGATCGATTCGTGGATGGAGAAAAGCCCGACACGATCAGAGCGTACCTGCTGTTCAGCATCCTCCCTGCTGTTGTTTGTGGCCATCTCAGCAAACAGGGATTTGTTTTCGGGGGTTTCGGCGGGCAGCGGCGGAATTTGATATTTTTCAGCGGCCTGATGAAGCGCATCATGCATTTCCTTGCACCGTGCATCGTACCAATCCAACCTCGATTTTTGGTTCTCCTTATCGCGGATCGCTTTGAAACGTTTTTCGGCTTCGCGCCATGAGTTGATGGCTTCCACCTCTTTATTGGGCAAAAGCCAGTCCATGCAGCCTTTCATCCATAAGGCAACAGCCTGATGGTGAAATGAATTTAAATATTTGGTGGAGGCTTCGCTGAACAATCTTTGAGCCTCCCTAAAGTTACCCATTTCTGCGACACTCAACCCGCACTGTAGGCAAATCTCCGCGGGCTCCAACCCATCAGAAGCCTGCCGCAAACGATCAAGGTCCTCGATAATGCTCCAGGCCTTCTTCATCTCTTTTCTGTCACATTCCCTCCTTAATCGCTCCAACAAAAGATTGGAGGGGTCACTCAATGAGCTTTTATTAAATTTATTCAACCACCCGCTGACATATTTCAACCAGCGGATGGATTTGGTCTCAGTCGTCATCATGGTTTCTTTCCATCCTTTTTCGCGTTTTTGTCTGTGTTTTGCTCACTACCCTCAGAGACGGAAAGCGCCTCCAGCACCTGTGCAGTGCGCATCAAAATAATATTGCGGATACTGCGATCTTTATCTTCTTTTGCCAAATCAATATCATCAAAGGCGTGGACAATGCTCATCAAAATTTCTGCCTGTGCCTCAGCATGGCCGATCTCCTGATACGCGTTACGCTGTGCCTCGCCATAGGCGCGTTTAACATCAGCATTTCCCATCCAGCCAGCCTTCCATGTATCAATGCGTTGTTCAGAAACGGCTTTATTGTCCACTTCAAAGTGCCCGATATCACACCATAGCAGTTGGGCACCTGCATCCTTTAATTTATCGCGGGTGGATGAGGTTTTCAATTGGGCGCTGATCTCCTTGCGTGCATCACCATCGGTATATCGGGGAGCCGTGATCTGATCCAGCTGATGCTTTGTAATGTAATCCGAGACTGCTCCAGAGATGACGCCCTTTACCATGTCATGCCAGGTGTTCGGTCCCGACTTCGATACGGTGCGGTTATAAGTCAGGTTGCGGATCGCTTGAACCGTGAACGGGTACGGGTTGGTCAAACTTCGCCCGGCTGCAGTATTAATCTCACGGTGACCAGACCATACGCGATAGCGAAACTGCACATCTTTCACTGTCACCATGATCCCATCCTTGGTCACTGCCGAGATCGCTGGGATCAACCCGTGCTGGTCATCCAGATTAAGGGTGCTGACAATCGTTTCAAAGCGCGACAAAAAGAACCTGCCCGCAGAATACACCCCGGCAGGCCCATGAAGCCTTTCGGTCAGAATCGCATTGCCGGGGCCAATGAAAACATAGCCAGGGCCGCCGATCTGGTCAATGCGATTTTTTCCATCACCCACAACGTAATTTTCTGAGATTTTGATCTTCGGGTATTTGATTCCGCAAAATGATGAAAGCAGATACAGAACCGCCAACACATAATGCTTGATATTGAATACATCCTGAACATATCGTGCCCCTGACAAAAAAGCACTGATCAATGCCGCCAAAGGGAGGATCAAGAAACGTGAAATGGGCTCGCCAGTCAAAAGCGGCCGTACATAGACAAACTCGAACCAGGAGAGCGGCCCGATAAATATGGCAAACACGATCACATACCAAACCTGTTTCAGAGGCTTCGCCCGTTCCTCCTCATATCGTTCAACAAGGATGTAAGCGCTCAAAAGAATGGAAGCAGCCAACCAAATCATCGGGAAGGCAATATCATTCCAAATTCGCAAAAGTGTGAGTTTATCCGCTGAAAACCCGGCCGCAATAAAAACAGAGACCGCAGCCGTTGCAAAAAGCAAAAATAACCCGCGAAGTCGTGCCCAGATCAAATCTCCCACCAGAAGGTTTTGAAGGATGCGCGAGACCCGTGTTTTGGCAGAACGGAAAATCATCATGGCGTACCTTCTTCGCCAATTACAGGGTTTGATTCGTCTGATTTTTTATTTTCCGGCAAAAGCCAATGCCGCAAATTGGAAAGCATCTGAACCGTATCCGCGGGCAACAAACGCTGTGTTGCCGGGTTGATCGCTGCCGCCTCCAAAGCCTGATACAAACGCAACGCCAAAGCCTCTTCCGTATATTGATTCTCGTGGAAAATCCGCGAAAGGGAATAGATCATATCCTGCTGGGTCCGCGAACGTTCATGGTTATGAATTCGCATGGCGCGCAGTTCATGGTTGGCCAGAGTCTTTTGAGCCTCCTGCTGCCAATGTGCCCGCCAATTTTCAAAAAGCTGAGCACGGACATCTTCATTAACTGGAACAAGGTCACCAAACCCGGCGCCAAGGACCTTAATGCCACGATCTCGAAGGATCGCAGGACCTTTAAATCTCAAAGGTGGTGAAAACTTCAAATCGGCCTCGTTCACAAACTGCGCGTCTTTGATCGGGGTTTCATCCGCAAGCATCACAACCTGATACCCCAACATCCCCTGATTGGTAACCATCCGCCCGAATTTCCTTTTAAATTCACTCATTGGGAACTCATTAGGTTCTTCTGGTTTGTAAAGGTCATCGTAATTCTCGTGCGCCAACTGTTCCCGAAAAATATCAGCAGCCACATATCCAGGCAGTTCCGTCCAGTCGATCAACTGGGATTCGCCAGTAGCACTGCGGGCACGCGAATACACAGCAGAAAACACCCGCTCTTTTTCAAAAACAAATTGTGAAGCCGCTCCAACCTTCACAATGCGGATATCGGTATCACTCCACTCAAATTCTTTTTCCGTAAAGGCATGCTCCAGTTCGTTCATATCCTGTTCATTGATGGTATCCACGGGCTGAAATTTCACAACTTGATCCCCCGGGCGGGGTTCAGGCCTGTCCACCAGGTCTTCAGCAGATGGTGCCGTAATCTGCACTGCCCGCCAGCCCAAATCGGTCCGCGTAACTTTCAAAATATCCTCCGCCTGCCCAAGAGTGAAGGTTACGTTCACATTGGTTGTAATCTCAATTCCATCCCGCGTGCAGGCTTTCACTCCTTGCACAGATCTACTCTGCTTTCTCAGATCCACAAACCCCACGATCTTTTCCCCGGATTCGGTAAAGACGACACCGGGACCAAATGCCTTCACAAAAGTGACATTGACATTCTTCCCAGCGACTCCCAACTTAGCCGTAATCTGCTTCCACATCCCAGGCCGTTGCAGCCCTTGAACATCCTCCTCCTCAGCTTCAAAATGCACCTCCTGCCGCAACGAATCAATGGACCCAGTCTGTTGTTCCAAAACGATCGCACTATACAGATCCACCAAAGCCACACCAGCCTTATGGCTGTCTAATTCATGTTCCTCCATGTTCGGCTTTCCTTCTTTTACAAAGATCGCCGGTCCATGCCATTTTTTCCCAGCCAAAGAACGGATCAACCCGGTAAACGCTTTTTGAGTTTGCACCAAACCGCGTACAGGCAAAATAAACGGAGATACCCAAAACAGCACAACAAAAAATATGAGAACAAAAACGGAAATATTGGCAAAAAGCATCGAACTGGCGAGGCTAGCCTCTGGAGAAACATACACCGCATCAGCTGCGCGCAAAATATAAACATATCCCCATGAAATGACCAACTGCCAGACAAGTTTTATTTCGATGAAGAAAGACAAACCAGACAGAGATATGACCAAAACGGCAGTTCCAAGAATCGAAAGCCTCGCCTGCCGTGAGATCCGGGTATCCGCGGGCATGATATTCATCCGTCCCCCATTGAGGGATTCAAGACTCCCAATAAATCATCAACCTCCAGGTTGCTATATTTGATCCCCAGATCGCGTCGCATATTGGCAACAAGAGCAAACAGCTTCTCGTTGGTTACGCGTTGGGCTTTCCCATGTACAGCCACACTTTCGCGCCAATCACGAAAAGCACGGACCACTTCATCCGAACCAATCAAAACGATCTGCGAGGCAATGGCTGTTTCCGCCTCCTGCCTGTGATCCGTTTCAAAGGTATTAAGAGAAGGGGCTTGCAGCAGTTTTGCAAACTCCGTATAGACACCCCACTTCTTGTCGTTAAATCGTTTCAAATATTCCTGTTCGAGATCTGCTTTTGCCTGTCGCCAAAACCCCATGAAAGTAAATGCACCTGTTGCCAGGGCAATTACGAACGCAACCACGATCTCTGCCGCTAACCCACCGATGTTTTCCATATGAAGACTCCCCGATAACTGATTGAAAATGTGGATAGATACGATGCTCAAAAATCAGTATATACACGCAACGTCTTCATTGTCAAGAGGGGGGATTTTTGGATGCAATTCACCATCTCACAAAACTCAACTCCAAATAGGCGAAGTGTGTCATAATTATGGACAGTCCGTAACTTTTTCCGCACGCCAGCGACTATATATAAGATACCTGTATTTCGCCAACATAAAGGAGACAAGCATGAAAACAAGAAATTTCTTGATTCGCATCGGTCTGGCACTATTAGTTGCTGCCCTATTGGGAGCAGGGGCAGGTCTACTAGCACGTGAAAAGGTGGATGCCGCAGAGGGGACATACAAAATCCTGGCTTGGAATGACCTGGGAATGCACTGCTATAACCGTGACTTTGCAGACCTCGCAGTATTACCCCCATACAACACCTTATGGGTTCAGGTGATCAAAGCTGGCGATCCGCCGACTCTGGTCACCAGCGGTGTTACCGTGGAATATTTCTACGAAGACAATACATACTCGGTCGGGAAGACCAATTTCTGGTCCTACTCGAAAGACCTGTTCGGGGTTAACCTACCGCCTAATGTCGGTCTGAAAGGAAAAGGTCTTTCTGGGACCATGGATTTCAGCGGCGACCATTTTGTAGCAGAAGGTATCCCTGTTACAGAATTCAGTGACAGCGCCCCTACCACCAGCCAACCCTATCAGCTCGCCACTGTCATCGTAAAAGATTCAGCCACCGGCGCAGAACTGGCACGGACAAGGGTGGTCACACCTGTTTCTTCAGAAATGCGCTGTGATAAGTGCCACAGTGACGGCGGTGAAGCCAGCCCCGACAATCCAACGGGAAAGGTCGAAACCAATATTTTGCAGTTGCATGATGAAGAAGAAGGCACAAATTTAATGGCCAATCGCCCGGTGTTGTGTGCAGATTGCCATGCATCCAATGCACTTGGCGCCCCTGGACAATCGGGAATACCCAACTTATCAAATGCAATGCACAACAAGCATGAGGATGAATCGCCCAATACGCTGAATGGCTGCTACAACTGCCATCCTGGCCCGGAGACAAAATGTCTGCGCGACACAATGTCACAAGAAGGGATGACATGCATTGACTGTCATGGCGGCATGTCTGATGTGAAAAACAACCCCGATCCCTGGCTGAATGAGCCGCGCTGCGACACATGCCACGACAGTGGGCAATACGACCAAAATCATCCGCTCTACCGCTTCTCCACCGAACACGGAGGCTTGTACTGTGAAGCCTGTCATGACAGCACACATGCGGTCGCACCAAGTCGTGAAGAAAATGATGCGATCAAATTTAATATCCTGCAAGGCAAGAATGGCCCGGTAGACCAATGTACGGTTTGCCATACAACCATTCCATCAACAGGGTCAGGGCCACATGGACTCACCTCTTCAGGAGCGCTATTCGAAGATGTACCCTCTACATATTGGGCGCGGGATTTCATTGAAAGACTGTATAACGCAGGCATCACCAGTGGATGCAGTACCTCCCCACTGATGTATTGCCCGGACGCAACGGTCACACGCGCACAGATGGCAATCTTTATTCTGCGCGGCATGCATGGGAGCGCCTATATCCCACCCACTGCATCGGGAACTGTCTTCAGCGATGTTCCAGCAGGTTCCTTTGCCGCAGATTGGATCGAACAACTCGCAGCCGAAGGTGTGACCGCGGGTTGTGGTGGCGGTAATTACTGCCCGGACGCCACCATTACACGCGCACAAATGGCGATCTTCCTTTTGCGCGGCGAACATGGAAATGCATACGCCCCTCCAGCCGCAACAGGCACCGTCTTCGGCGATGTGCCGCTTGGTTCCTTCGCCGACGCCTGGATCGAACAACTCGCAGCCGAAGGGGTCACAAGTGGATGCGGCGGTGGAAATTACTGCCCCGACAACTCAGTGACACGCGCTGAAATGGCTGTATTCCTTGTAAGAGCATTCAGTCTGCCGTAACAGACATTCAACACAGAAAGCGCCGCGATTTTCTCGCGGCGCTTTTAATTTCAAGATCACCCTCCAAACAAATTTGTGAAGCAAAAAATAAAAAATATGACATTGGTATTATTGAACAGCTCATGAAAAGTTGTATATTGAAAATGTGTTGAGTTTATATACAACCTGGGAGGGTTGACATGAATACCAAAAGATTGTTTTCCCGCATAATCACCATCCTAATTGTCGTTATATTCTTTTTATCAGGAACTGCACCAACGCTGGCTGCACCTGCTCCCATTCCGCTTTACGCAGACGATCCAACACCGCCCGCTCAAACCGTCAAACTCATCTTCATCCACCATTCCACAGGTGAGAATTGGCTGGCCGATGGATACGGTAATCTTGGGATCGCTCTGGAACAGAACAACTATTTTGTCAGCGGCACTAACTACGGCTGGGGACCAAATGCCATCGGTGACCGAACAGACATCCCGAATTGGACCGAATGGTTCCGTTCCGGAGATACAGAGACGTACATGAACGCCCTGTTCAACGAAAGCGGACAAAACTCCTCCTTCACCCGAAACCTGACCGACCCAGGCGGAGAGAACGAGATCATCCTTTTCAAATCCTGTTTTCCAAATTCCGCGCTTGAAGGCAGCCCAACCGACCCGCCATCACCCGATGGCTGGCTGACAGTAGGACATGCCAAATATGTATACAACGAGATCCTGCAGTACTTTGCATCCCGTCCCGACAAACTATTCATCGTCATCACTGCCCCACCATTGCAGGATGGCACCTACGCCGAAAATGCCCGCGCCTTCAACGAATGGCTGATGAACGACTGGTTGACCGAAAACGGTTATACCCTGCCCAATGTGGCTGTCTTTGATTTCTACAACGTGCTGACCGGGCCAGACAATCATCACCGGTACATCAATGGCACCATCGAACATGTCTTTACGCCAGGCATGAACACATCCTACTATCCATCATCTGCTGACGACGACCATCCCAGCGCAGCAGGCAGTCAAAAAGCGACAGATGAATTCGTTTCCCTGATCAATATCTTCTACAACCGCTGGCGAAATTCAACTTCATCCACCTTCACCGATGTACCTTCAACATATTGGGCAGCCGCCTATATTGAAAGACTCTACAACGCCGGTATCACCAGCGGATGCAGCACCTCGCCCATGATGTATTGCCCGCTTGCCCCTGTCACCCGCGCACAGATGTCCATCTTCATCCTGCGCGGCATGCATGGAAGCGCCTATATCCCACCCGCGGCTACAGGCACAGTATTCAGCGATGTGCCCGCTGATGCCTTCGCAGCCGCATGGATCGAACAGTTTGCCAGTGAAGGCATCACCAGTGGATGTGGAAGCGGGAATTACTGCCCCGATGCCAACGTCACCCGCGCACAAATGGCAATCTTCCTGTTGAAAGGTGAGCATGGCTCCAGTTATGTTCCCCCCACAGCAACGGGTATCTTCACCGATGTCCCCATCGGCTCCTTTGCCGCAGACTGGATCGAACAACTCGCCAACGAAGGCATCACCAGCGGGTGCGGTGGCGGAAACTACTGCCCCGATGCCGATGTCACCCGTGACCAAATGGCCGTCTTCCTTGTCAGGGCATTCAGCCTGCCGTAATTTCTTGACGCATGCCTTTTGCGGTGGTATCCTTGCGCGCAATGTTCAGCCAGATTGTAGTTGACACCACTACCAATACCACTCGTACCAATAATACAGGGACGGGGCATTGGTGGTTGTCAGGTGAACAGCAACAAGTTCATACTCACTAGGTACACCAAACGCCCCGAAAAAAATTCGGGGCGTTTTTCTTACACATCAAAAAGGAGAAGCAATCATGTCCATTTCAAACGCCACACCCGTCCTCGCCCTTGACGAGAAAAACCTCATCCCTGTCAGCGATCACCTCAAACAGATGGCCGATATTCCCCCTTCACGCATGTTCCTCATCAACAAATCGTTGAAGGTCTATGTGGAAAAGAACGCAGGCGCGAAAATATTCGACGCTTCACAAGGCGATGGAGGCGCTTCACTCCCCGGCACACCGAAAGCGATTTTGGAACGCGCGCTTCAACTTCAACTGGAACATGGTACGGCTTACGATATGCCATTCGGCACCGAAGCATATCGCAAGGCGGTCATCGAACAATATTGGAAATTAGACTCATCCTCTGGTTGGGGTCCTGCGAACGTACTCGGCACCGCAGGTGGGCGCGATGCACTGGTCAAGGTCTATGGAGCCATGCTGGCCCTCGGGCATGGACGGCAGGGTGATCTCATCATGGTCTCCCGCGTCCCATGGATCTCCTACAATTGGGGACCATACGGTGTCGGGGCGAACGTGCTCTGGGCTCCCGGCGACCCAGCCCAAGGGTGGGCTTATTCGGAAGACGCCATCCGCGAAAGCGTCAAGTTCGCCGAATCCAAAGGCAGAAAGATCGCAGGCATTGTCATCACCAATCCAGATAACCCCACTGGTTTGACAATTGCGGTTGAAAAACAGGTTTCACTCGCCAAAGCCGCCCTCGAAGCAGGTGTAGCCTTCGTGCTCTTCGACTGGATGTATCACTACGTTACAGACGAATCGCCGATGGATCTGAATTCCTTTCTCAAGAACTTCACCCCCGAAGAACGCAAACGCCTGATGTTTCTCGATGGCATCACCAAATCGCTCGGCGGGTCGAACATCCGCAACTGCCATTTGATCGCCGACGAAGCAGTGATCAAATTCATCATGGCCCGCGCTTCACATGGTGTCATTCCTTCCTTCTACTCGCTGGCCGTTGCCATGGCCGCCTACGAAATGGGATTCACCGAAGCCGCCAAGACCATCATCGAACCAACCAATGCCAGCCGCGCCGTATTAAAGAAATTGCTCGCCGAAAGCGGAATGCAGCACATTATTGGCAAGGGCTATTACGCCTTCATGAATGTCGGTGAATTTATCAAAGCCAAGGGTTGGGCCGACAGCGAACCGCTCGGCCAATACCTTGCCGAAAATCATGGCGTTGCCATCGTCCCTGGCGCCTTCTTCTCCCCCTTTGGTGGAGATTGGATCCGCTTCTCGTATGCCACTCCCACCGAAAGAACCGAAGGCGCATTCAAACGATTGGTGGAAGGGCTGGAGAGTTTGAAAAAATAAAAAGGGTTGAAAGTTGCAAGTGGAAGGTTTAAAGTAAAAACACTTCCACTTTCCACTTCCCATTTACAAATTCGCACCCAATTAGGATCATCTCATGCCCCAACAATTTGCCGATAAATATCTCCTCGCCGTCGAACAGGCCATCAAGGAAAAGCCGCAAGGTGGTCTCGACGGTTTCGAGCAGGAATGGAATTTGCTCGATGAAGAACTGCGCCCGTTACTAACCGTTGGCGCAGGACCCAGCCAACACTCGTTTGTGGATTATCTGCGCGCCGAGTGTGTTCCTCACTGGCATCAACAATTCAGCCAGCTCGAAGTCTTTCACTGGATGGTGGAGTGGGCCACACGTCCCTACTACACCCCACGCGGAGCGATGTACGAAGCCCGCCTGATGGAAGCCACTTTGATGAATGCCCTGCACCGCGCAGGGGTCAACTTTGGAGAGCGCCTGCACTACTGGCATGGCAACCTGCTCTTCCTTACCGACATCGGGCATCAATCCATCCCGGGAAACTGGTCGCTTGCCAAACGCCGCTATCTCGAAAAATGCGTGGACCTATACGGTGACACTCTCGCCACCACAGGCATCCACACCAACATGTCACTACCCGATCCGCTCTTTGCATGGGATTTTATGCACCTTTCCCCCAGCGAACGCGGTGATCAACATCTTGATGAATTCAAATCGGAGTTCTACATCACTGCTACACGGCTGCTCCGTGCCTTCGCATCTCTCTTCATTGCAACCAGCGCATCCACACCGATGCAGGCACAGGTCAAGGACGGACGCGCAGCGGTCATCCTGACCGAGTTTGATTCGATTCGAAATCTCACTTTCCCAAATCCACGTGAGATCGATCTCCCCGATCTATATCGCTCATACAACGACTACCTGCAAATTTCATACGACCTCGTGCGGCGCGGTGTGCGTTTCGGCAACAACAACTGGACTCCCGTACGCGCGCGCAGTTTCTCCGAACCTGTGGAGCGGATCATCTCCACGACCAGCGATCAACTGAGTTCACTCTATGCACGCGGCTTATTCGCCGCCGGGCAATCAACCCCGCCCGAAGAAATGGCGCGACAAGTGGAACGGCAGAATCTTATGGCGCGAATCAACCTGCCCATGGGACGCGTCGAAGTCCGTGTGGATGAGGGCGGTCACAGCCTGGACCTCGATATTGCCAACATGACCTTCAGGCATTTACTGCTCCTGAAAATTTACTCCGACCCGCAGTTTGCACGTGGATTCCGTTACGACCGTGAAGATATCACCCGTGCCCGCGCCAATGAAAACATGGCCGCCAAACATGGTCTGCGTGCTGAGATCGAAAACCCGCTGACCGGCAAGCCCATTACCGTGCGCGAGTTTCTCAAATGGACACTGAACGAACTCAAACCGCTGGCGCAGGGATTAAACATGTGGGACGACCTGCATCCACTTGTGGAAATGTCGGAAGGTGGACGCAACACTTCCGAAAAAATTCGTGCGCGCCTCAAAATGGAGATCGGTGACGATAACGAAGTACCGCTCCCGCTCTTGAAAGAATTCTTCTACGAACATGAAGCACAGGTGAAAGCCGATGTGGAAACCATTTGCGCCAACCATGCTTCACTGGGCGCCGATTCTGCCAAGATCGCCGAGTTCATTCAACGTAGCCGCGACACGGTTCGCAGTTCCGAAATTCCGAATGCACCTGTGCAATTCCGTCCGCGCGCGCAGGCTGTGATTGAAATATCGTATCCAAACAAAACCGCCGAGATCCTTGATCTTGCCCAGCAATTGATTCGCATCCCCTCTGTCACTGCCTGCCCGGTGGAGCGTTTCGAAGAAGTTCACCGTGCTGGTTCATTAATTGACGATTACCTGCGCAATGCAGGTCTGGATGTGAAATACTTCGACGGGAAATATCCAGCCATTTACGCGACCTTCCCCGGCGCATCCAAACCGAACCCGATCCTGCTGACTGGTCACTTTGATGTGGTCGAACCCGAACCCGACGACTCGCAATTCAATCCACGTATCGAAGGCGATTACCTCTTCGGCCGCGGCGCAGCGGATATGAAAACCGTTGTTGCCACATATTTGGTTTGGATGAAGGATATGTGCAAGAGCGCATCGCGCCCCAACATTGCCTTGATGCTGGTTGGCAATGAAGAAAACGGCGAAGCCGAAGCCTGGGGCACGCCGCATGTTTTGAAAGAGCTAAACCTCACACCCTCTCTCTTCATTGCTGGCGAGCGCACCGGCGAAAAGGGAAATGAACTCTTCGGCGAAATCTGCGTGGAGAATCGCGGCGTGATGCGCTTTGACGTGATCGCGCGCGGTGCAAAAGGTCACAGCGGCGTGGCAGGGACTGGCGATTTGAGCGAGAAGCTCATTGCTGCACGCTCTGCACTGAATGAGATCTTCGCAAGCCATCTCACACTCAAAGCGGCCGATGGCTGGCAATCACAAGCCAAATTCCCGTTTATCACGGTCGGCACACCGGGCGTGTACAACGTCACTGCGGCAGAAGGGATCCTGGGTGTGGAGATCCGCCCCATTCCACAGGATGATGTGACTGGTTTACGCTTGAAAGTTGAAAGTTATTGTGCTGAAAATGGTCTCGAAGCAAGTTTCAACGTGATGGAAAACGGCGTGGCTTGCGACCCGAATAACCCAGCGTTGAAAGCGCTCATCGAAGCAGTGAGACAGGCTTCGGGTGGAGAAGAACCGCGCATCGGAAAGAAGTTACCCGGCACCAGTGCAAGATTCGCTCCTGGCGGTCAAGCCGTGGTGTGGGGCCAATCGGGCGTGGGTCCGCATGCGAAGAACGAGGCGCATTACATCCCAAGCATCGAACCGTATTACAACTCGCTGAATGAACTGGCGAAGTTGTGGAAATAAAAACAAAGGCGACCTTGAACAGGTCGCCTTTGTTTTTATGGCAATGGTTTTATAAGCAAAAGATTTGGCTACCCATCTGCATAATTGGCAACGATCAACTTCAGTAGCTGCTCGTTGAACCTGCGGGCGTCAGCGCCGAGTTGACTGAAAAATTTTCGGTCAATTGCTTCCACTGCAGGCACGGCCTGCCCGGCCAATTTGCGCCCCTGTGCAGTAATGGACAATGCCTTTGCCCGCGTATCCGTCGGGTGCGGTTTTCGCAGGATCAACCCTTTTTCCTCCAACGTGCGCAACACATTGGAAGTCATCATCACATCCATTTTGGCGTGATTGGCAAGATCCACCTGTGTAAGAGGTTTATCCTCATTCGCCAACCACATGAGAGAAGCCAGTAAAACAAATTGCGCATGGGTGAGGTCGAATGGTTTCAACCCCGCATTGATCTGTCTCTGCCACATGCTGGAAACCTGCCAAAGCGAAAACCCTGGGC
>DAOQID010000075.1:0-8198 GCA_035339375.1 Anaerolineales bacterium
TCGAGCACAGCCAAAATGGTGCGGACCAATTCACGTGCGGCGGATTCGCTCAATTCCACGGCGACACGGGCTGAGGGGCCCTGGGCTTCGTTGACGAAGTCAATGTTCAGGGCGTGTTCGTAGGGGGCGTCGAAGGGATGGTCGTAGGAGACATTGGCCTGTTGCAGGGGAAACCAGCCTTGGGTGCCTTTTCCGCTGCCTTCAATTCTTACTTTTTCAACGATCATTGTACACATGGTTTGATTCCTTTTTATTCTTAAGGTAGATCTCTTGCAAAAGTCTGAAAGATTAACCACGGAGACACAGAGAAAATAATTAAAAACTCCGTCCGCAGGAGGCTCCGCACTGCTTCAGTGTTTTCGTGGTTCAAAATGGCTTATCAAAACATCTTTTATGCCAGATGTTTTTCCAGGAAGGCGAAAGTCTTTTTCCAACCGTCTACGGCTTGTTCCTGGCGATAGTTGGGACGGTCGTAATAAAAGAAGCCATGACCTGCATTTGGGTACATGTGGAATTCATAACCCTTGCCGTACTTTTTCAACTCGGCTTCGTGAATCTTTACCTGTTCGGGGGTGGGGCTAGAATCATCTTCACCGAACAAACCAAGAATCGGGCAGGATAGGTCTTTGGTGTAATCGAGCGGGGAAACGGGGAAGTTTGCGTTGAGCTGATCGGGCGTCATCACCACGCGCCCGCCCCAGCAATCTACGATGGCATCAAAGCCTGTTGTGCGGCAGGCGGCGAGATAGGCGTGACGTCCGCCGGAGCAGGTGCCAAAGATGCCAACCTTTCCGTTGACTTCTGCCAGCCCGCGGAGGTGATTCATTGCGCCTGTGAGATCGCCGATGACCTGTTCATCGGGAACGCCTCCATCTGCGCGGACTTTTGCCGCGACGTCTTCGGGAGTTCCGTGCCCCGAGCGGAAATACAAATTCGGCGAGAGGGTCACATAGCCGTGATGGGCAAATTTGAAGGTGGCTTCGCGGTACCACTGGTCCCAGCCTGGCATGTGGTGGACCAATACCATGGCAGGGAAGGGACCTTTGCCAAGCGGTTTTGCCAGATAGGCATTGATCTTGTCTCCGTTTGCACCTGTCATGGTCACGGTTTCAGCCAGCACGCCTTCGTACATGTCGGTTGTGTACATGGGTCACTCTCCTGAGTAAATTGGTAAATTGGCGCGATTGTACTACGCTGTGCCTTTAACTGTCGGCGCTGGGAATGTTGGTTTTGGGCTGGCAGGTTTCAGTTAAGAGGGAGGCGGGGTTGTATCCGACTTGAAATGGGTCACAAATCGAGCTACAGTGAAGTTGCAAAAGGTGTCCTTTGGAAAGGAGTCGAGTTATGGAAATCGCAGTTGGAAGAGTAACTCATTACTTCGATCACCTCAAAGTTGCGGTTTTGGCACTCAATGGCGACCTGAAGCTTGGAGATAAGATCCATATTGTTGGGCATGGCACAGATCTGTTCCAGCGGGTTTCATCCATGCAGATTGAGCATCGTTCAGTGGTTTGGGTAAAACCTGGAGATCATGTGGCACTTAAGGTCATTGAACCTGTCCATGAACATGATGCCGTTTTCAGGATCATCGAAGAAGTTTTGGAGCCGCTTGTTTGAATTTGAAACAAAAAAACAGAGCGGATTTCCGTGAAATGGTTCCGCTCTGTTTTCGCATGCTTGTTGGGCTGTGAATTTAAAATGCAAATACTGTTTTGCAAATGATCGGGCTTTGTGTAAATTATGATGCTACCACGATGATTGGATCATGTCATGTTCGATCTGTGGAGAGGCAAGGGAGTTGTTCCAGATCTTCATGTATTGATCGGCCAGCTCGGGTCTGTAGAATGAATGCAGAATCTCTCCGATGTCATAGATTCCATCTGCAACGACAGGGTCCATGAGAAAGATGTAGGTGTAGGTGCCATCCTTGTTTGGCAGGCTGGGATGTAAAACACGAACCTTGTTGTATGTTTCGGGGTGGATGTGGGCAATGGCAGGTTTTAGGATCTCATGCAGAAAATGTTCGTACTCCCCGCATTTATCGGCTTTGACATGGTTTAGCAACACCCAAACATCCTCTCCCTGATGGGCACGGATGTCTTCGCGTTCCCTTGGGTCGACATAGGTGAAAGTCATGGCTGCCTCCTTTTTATACATAACGCGAAATTGCATTCGCGATCATTTCCGAAATTCGAGGCTGTGTTTTTGTTTTTCCTGCTTTTGTGCAGGCGGCAACTTGGGTTAAAGATACTATAGCACGCCAGGGAGGTGGATTCAATCTTTCTTTTGCTTCTCCCGTCTCAGCTTATGCAAAAGGTCCATTTAACTTGTGGGGAAAGGCAGAACATAAAAGAGCATAACAAAGAAAAAGGTTGTGTTACCTGCCAGTACGCACAAGTGCCAGATCTCATGGTTGCCAAAATAGGGCGGAAATGGATTCGGCTTTCCGTAGGCGAAGATCAGCGCGCCAACCGTGTAGAAAAGCCCGCCCGTGATGAGCAGGGAAATGGCTCCCATGCCGAGTTGGGTGTAGATGGGGCCGATGAGGAAGACGATGATCCAACCCATGAGCAGGAAGCTGATGTTCGACATCAATACGGAGATCTTTGTGAAGAAGATGGATTTGAGCGTGATGAAGAAAACCGCAAGGCTCCAGATGACCCCAAAAAGCACCCAGCCTGTGGCTCCGCTGAAAATGGTGAGGCAGAATGGGGTGTATGTGCCTGCGATCAGGATGTAAATGGCGTTATGGTCGAGAATGCCGAAGACCCGCAGGTATTTTCCGAAAAGCAGAAAAAAATGGAGGAGGCAGCTGAAAAGGAATGAGAGAAACAGGCTGACACCGTAGATCGCAAACCCCACCACGTGGATGGGTTTGTCCGCGATGGCTGCCAGTGAAACGAGCACGGTCAGCGCGGAAATGGACAGAATGGCGCCGATGAGATGGCTGATGGAATTGAAATACTCGTTGCTGTCTGGTGAGGAGATGAGCGGATCAAGATTCGTTTTTTGTGTGGTCATGGTGCGGGAGTATATCCCGTAATGGTAATTTCCTGCGGGTTGACTTCGATCTCAAGCGCATCACCATATTGAATGCCTGCGATCTCGTAGGTGATGACCTCGACCAGCGATGGGTTTTGAAAATGGGTCTTTTTGGTTTCAGGGTGCGGATAATACACCCAGCCCGCATATTCTTTTCCCTCAAACCTGACCCTGCAGCGCGAGAATGAAAACGTCTCGGGCGGGTGCAGGTCGGTCCACTCAACAAGGGGAAAGGTGAACTCGGGCCGTGTCATTTCAAATTCCAGCGGCGCGATGGAAATATTCAATGTGCCGTTGAAGTAGGGAGCAAGGTCAAGGCCGAGCGCTTTGAAGTACGGCTTTTGCTTTTCCAACGAACTGTACGGATAATCTTTGGACGGGCGGGAAGCCACTTGATGTCCACGCATGAGGATGCCGGGAAGATAGGTCATGGCCGCGAGTATAGCGCGTTCTGTGTGTAAAGTGATTACCATGTTGTCAAATTTATATGAATTTTCTTTGCCAGTTTTGAATCTCTTCTTGTCAACTCAATACCGCCCGTGTATAATCCTAGCCATGAAACAAACCCTCAAGCAAGCCGCAGCAACTCGAGCCGCCGCCGCTACATGCGCGACCTAGGAACCTGCCACGGCTTGAGATGGATGAAGAAATCCAGTCCCGAAACCAACAGGTTCTCGGGACTTTTTATTTACACCGTCAACCTTCAACCTTGGACATTCCTCATTTATAATTCGCCAGCCATTTCAAACTTTCGGAGCCACTCATGAGCAAAAAACTAACAGGCAACCAGATTCGTCAGGATTTTATTGACTTCTTCGTCGAGCACGGACATACCGCCGTACCCTCGATGTCGCTCGTCCCAGGCGGGGATGCCACGCTTCTCTTCACAAACTCGGGCATGGTGCAGTTCAAAGATGTCTTCATCGGCACCGACACAAAACCCTACACCCGCGCCGTTGATTCGCAGAAATGTATGCGTGTGGCAGGCAAGCATAACGACCTTGAAGATGTAGGCCGCGATGACACGCACCACACCTTTTTTGAAATGCTCGGCAACTGGTCTTTTGGCGATTATTACAAAAAGGATGCCATTGCCTGGTCGTGGCAGCTGCTCACCGAAGTGTGGGGCCTGCCGAAAGATAAACTCTACGCCACCTGTTTCAGAGACGACAAGGGCAACGTTCCGCAGGATGATGAAGCCGCCGATATTTGGAAGCAGCAGCCTGGTTTCGACCCTGAACACGTCCTCTTCTTTGGACGCAAAGAAAACTTCTGGCAGATGGCTGAAACGGGTCCCTGCGGCCCGTGCTCCGAAATCCACATTGACCTCGGCGACGAGCGCGACAATATGCGCGGCACCGACCACGTCTGCGGCGTGAATGGCGAATGCACCCGCTATCTCGAACTGTGGAACAACGTTTTCATTCAATACAACCTCTTTGATGATGGCCGCCTCGAACTTCTCCCTGCCAAGCATGTTGATACAGGCATGGGCTTCGAGCGCATCGTTTCTGTTTTACAGGGTGTCGACTCAAACTACAAGACTGACCTTTTCACAGGTTCGCTTGAAGTGCTGCGCGCGCTCACGGGTCACACCGAAAAGGAAATGCTCGCGAATTTCACACCCTATCGCGTTATTTGTGACCATGTCCGCTCGGCTTCCTTCCTCATCGCCGATGGCGTCGTGCCTGGTAATGCAGGCCGCAATTATGTAGCCCGCATGATCGTCCGCCGCGCCGCGCGGTTTGGCACCAAGATCGGGCTCACCGAACCCTTCCTCGCGAAAGTTGCTGAAGCCGTCATCGAACAATATGGCGACTTCTATCCTGAGTTACGCAAGACACAACCCGCTATTTTGGATAATCTGACACGGGAAGAAATCCGCTTCGCACGGACCGTTGAAGCGGGTACTGCCCATTTAGAGAATCTGCTCTCCGAACTCCGCTCGACCAATCAGACCGTTCTCGATGGTCACAAAGCCTTCGACCTGTACGCCACCTACGGCCTGCCTTTCGAGATCTCCCGTGATATCGCCCGCGAACAAGGCCTGGACGTGGATGAGAAGGGCTTCACTACTGCGAAGGAAGAACATGCCATTGCATCTGGCGGCGGCAAGGCCATGGGCAAACTCGGCGGTGAAGATGCAGAATTCTTTGCAGGCATCCTGAAAGATTTGCAGGCAAAAGGAAAATTAAGCAAAGACGGCGTGGAATACGACCCCTACAACGGGCTGGATGTTTCCCGCTATTCCAACCTTGAAATTCTCGCTCTTGTGGTCAATGGACAATCGGTGGACTCTGCCAACCTCGACGATCAAGTTGAAGTCATTTTGCCCAAGACCGGCTTTTATATCGAAGCAGGTGGTCAGGTTAATGATACGGGCTTCATCCGCGGCGAAGGCTGGGAGATCGAAGTCACTGGCATCCGTCGCGCGTCTGCGGGTGTGATCGTGCATATTGGTGAGGTGATCTCGGGTCACCCCAAAGTGGGCGACAAAGCGACCGCAGAAGTGGATGCGAATCGCCGCCACGATATCATGCGCAACCATACGGCAACCCACTTGCTGCACAAGGCATTGCATGAGGTGTTGAGTGATCAGGCCAAGCAGGCAGGTTCACTCGTATCCCCAACCCATTTGCGCTTTGACTTCAACCACCCCGAAGCCATGACCCCCGATCAGGTGGAGCGTGTGGAGCGCATGGTCAATGAAGCCGTGGCAATGGATATGCCCGTAGTGAAGGTGACCAAGTCTTTGGATGAAGCCAAAAAAGAGGGCGCAATGGCGCTCTTCGGCGAGAAATACGGCGAAACGGTCCGCACCATTTCCATTATGGAAGGCGGCGAGGATAAATATTCCTATGAGTTGTGCGGCGGCACCCATTTAGAGCGCACTTCCGATGTTGGCGCATTTATCATCGTCAGTGAAAGTTCTGCGGCGGCAGGGGTGCGCCGTATCGAAGCTGTCACTGGCCGCGGCGCGTACGACCTCATCCACAAGCGCTTCAAAACCTTGAAGCAGGCGGCTGGCTCTTTGAAGGCCGCTGTGGAAGAAGTGCCTGCGAAAGTGGACGCCTTGCAGGATGAAGTTTCTGAACTCAAGAAAGAACTCGCCAACCTGCGTACACAATCTGCTCTTTCCGCGTTCAACCTGCAGCTTTCAAACGTTCAAACCGTCAAAGATGTAAGCGTCCTCGCAGCGGAAATTGTCAATGCTGATACAGACACGTTGCGTTCCCTGGCCGACAAGTTCCGCGAGAAATATCCCAAAGCGGGAGCGGCTGTCCTCGTAACAGGCACAACTGTCATCGCAGTGGTGACCGAAGACCTCGTCAAGCGCGGACTCAAAGCTGGTGACCTCATCACAGGCATTGGCGGCAAAGGTGGCGGGCGTCCCAATCTCGCACAAGGCAGTCTGCCTGATGGCAACATCAATGAATCGCTCGGTAAATTAGCGAAGGTTGTGGAAGAGAAAGTAAAATAAAAACAGGTCTTGTGCCTGATTGTTTGAAACAAAAAAGGAGTGGATTTTATCCACTCCTTTTTTGTTTAATTATTTTCCGCGATCAGCGGGGTGATGTATTTTTCAAGCATCGTCATGGTCACTTCGCCTGTCCACGCATAGCGGACGGTGCCTGTGCGGTCGATCACGTAGGAGTTGGGGAGACTGCCGTTGTGAATGGCGTTGATCGAGGCGCTTTCGGGGTCCAGCCAGACGGGAAAGGGCAGCCCCAGACTTTTTGCAAATTCAGCGACGGTGTCTTTTGCATCGCCTGCCTCCACGGCAATGACGGTGAACCCTTCAGCGGCATGCGTATCGTGATATTGTTTCAAGATGGGCATCTCTGCCTTGCAGGGTGGGCACCATGTAGCCCAATTGTTGACAAGGACAATACGGCCTTGATAATCTTCCAGGGTTTGCTTTTCACCATTGAGGTTTTCCAGCGCGAGTTGCGGCGCAGGGAAATTCACTTCGGCAGGCACAATGGAGATTTCATCGGCGGTTGGCAGGCTTGCTTTTCCGCTGCTGCCCAACAGCCACAAAAAGAAGGCGACCCCAAACAGAATCAACCCGATCCCCGTTGCAGTGGATGAATTGCGGCGTTTTTGTCTTTTACCGGGGTATTTTTGCTTGTTCGCGTTTGACATGGTTTTCCTGCGATCTTTAGTTTCCAAGCGCAGATCGGATCTCTGCCAGCAATTGCTGTTCGGGATATGCGCCGACGACAATGCCTTCCCCGGAGTTGATCACGGTTTGAGGCACACCCTGCACACGGAAGCGCTGGGTCAGTTCAGGGAATTCCATGGCATCCACAGCTTCCGCATGGACCATGCCTGGGTTTTCCATGGCGATCTGGTGCGCGAGCAACACGGCTCGCGGACAATGCGGTCAGGTAGGGGTGACAAAGACTTGTAAATGCAGGGGTTTGGTCAGGGATTTGAGAAATTCCCTTGTTGCCGCACCCAGCCCGGAATCCCGCTTGGAAGCGAAGAGGATATCGTTGATCAGGGTGCTGAATTCATACCCGGAGGGAATGCCTGAGAATTGAATTCCCAGGTCAACGACCGTATCTCCGTCCCTGCCTGCAATGACGATGACGGGGGCTTTATCTACCCTGAATTGGGCGGCCAGTTCCGCATCTTCGTGCAGATCATGTGTGGAGAGGTGAACGCGGTCATCGATCTCGCTGATCTCTTTGACCAGCTGCCCGGTTTCGCCGCAGTATTCGCAGTTATCCTTGCTTCCAAAGAACAGGATCTGCACAGGGTTGGTGATGGCGGCAAATGCCTGCTTGATCTGACCAACAACCTGTTCGTTCAAAAGTTTGTCCATATTTGGCTCCATTGGTTTTGTGTTTCGTGCCTTTATTTGGATGCCCAGGTTGCCCAAAAGTTGCAGGTGATTTTTGTTATACTTTCGGTGCAACTTTTGAGGACGAATATCATCCAATGAGTATTACGACCACACCTGAAATTTCCATTGAAGCCCTGCGTTCAGGCAGCCGCGCAGAATTTGCGCGCATGGTTGACGTGCATTCCCCCCTCATTTACAGGCTGGGGCTGAAAATGCTTGGGAACCCCCAGGACGCGGAAGATGTTTTGCAGAACACATTTTTGAATGCGCTGACACATCTCCCTGATTTTGAAGGTCGTTCAAG
>DAOQID010000075.1:8298-13521 GCA_035339375.1 Anaerolineales bacterium
GAGATCCTCTCGCTGACAGAGACCAATGTAAAAACAAGATTATTGCGCGCCCGCATGGCCCTCCGTGAAAAATTGTCGGCGTACTATGGCGAACAACGGCAAACACATGCCTCGAAAGGAAAAAATGAACCATCCTCTCCACGATAACTGCAAGGCCCTGCTGGGCTCGCTCTCCGAATACATTGACGGTGAATTGCCGTCTGATCTGTGCAGGGAGATCGAAAAGCATCTCGAAGGCTGCGATAACTGCCGTGTCGTTTTAAATACCACCAAGCGGACGATCGACCTTGTGCAGATTCCTGTAAAAGAGGAATCTGTCCCCGACGATGTGCGCGAACGCCTTTTCAAACGCCTCAAACTGGACGACTACCTGAATCCACAGCCCTAGGCATTTTCTTGCCTTGTCAGGCTCTCAAAATGACCCCGCCAAAGCCATTCATGTGAATGGCTTTTTCTTTTAAATCCGCTCTGGCTGACAGGGCAAAGATACACTCCGAAAATTCTGTGCGGACCACTTTTTCGCTGCCATCAAAATTCAGCAGGATGGTCAGGCTTGTATGGTCCCAGGTTCGTCTGTACCCCAGAATTCCATGGGGAAGGTTTTTGAGTACTACCAGTGAGCCTTCCTGTAAAACTGTTTCATTCTTCCGAATTTTCATCAACTTTCGGATGATGTTCAATAAAGAAGACTCATCTTGATTTGCCTTTTCCACGTTTATTTCAAGGTGGTTTTTGTGTACTGGCAGCCAGGTCTGTTCTGAAGAAGAAAACCCCGCATTCTTTGTCCCATCCCACTGCATCGGGGTGCGGACTTCATCACGGTTGATGGTCAGGTTGAGCCAATTGAAGATGAAGCGCGGAATGAGTTTGAATTTATGCGGAATTGGGTCGCGGGCAGCGCCGAAGGGTTGCGGCAGGTCGGTCATGCCGATCTCTTCGCCGTAGTACATGCACGGCACGCCGCGCGTGGTGAGTTGCAGCATGGCGAGCAGTTTTGCCTTACGCAGGTCGTTGCCCAGCCTGAGAATACTGCGCCGCCTGTCGTGATTGCTGAAGACATACACAGGCATGAACGGAGCGGGGAAATGTGCTTCGATGCGCTCGAGCAATTCCCTGAAATACTCTGCTGTAAATTGGAAGCTAAGCATTTCAAAATCGAAGACCAGCCCCAGTCCATTGTTGGTTTCTTCGCCGAGAAATTTGCGGAGCGTGGATTTGTTTCCGCTGACCTCCCCGAGTAACATCCGCTCGCCGAATTCCTCGCACACACTGCGGAGTTCCCTGGCGAATTCGAAACTTTCGGCTTGATTCAGGTTGTATTTTGCTTCCTGAAAAAATCCAGATGGATCATCTTCCGTGGGCATGAGTTTGAATGTGAAAGGGTTGTCGCGAAATGCGGCGTCCTTGTAAATCACATTGAAAATATCCAGCCGAAAGCCATCCACGCCTTTGCCCAGCCAAAAGCGGACAATTTCCAGCATGGCTCGTTTGACTTCCGGGTTACGGTAGTTCAGATCGGGTTGGAAAGGTAAAAAACTGGACCAGAAATATTGATTGCGTTCAGGGGCATAATGCCAGCCGCTTCCGCCCGTCATGCTTTGCCAGTTGTTGGGCTTGTCCTGCCAGATGTACCAATTGGCCTTGGGGTTATCCTGTGAAGAGCGCGATTCCCTGAACCATGGGTGCTCGTCTGAAGTATGGTTCATGACCATGTCGAAGACGATTTTCATGCCGCGCTGGTGAACACCTTCGATGAGTTGCAGGGCATCCTCCATGCTGCCGTACTCGGGAGCAATGTCGGTGTAGCTGCTGATATCGTAGCCGGTATCCGCTTGCGGTGAGGAAAAGAACGGCGAGATCCAAAGGGTCTCGAATCCCAGTTCGTGCAGATAATCCAGCTTTTGGATGATGCCCTTTAGGTCGCCGATGCCATCGCCGTTCGTGTCGCGGAATGAACGCGGGTAGATTTGATAGATGCTTGTTTTGTGATACCAGGGTTTGTCCATGTCGTTATTGAAAGATATCTAAAAAGCGGAACCAGAGTTTGCCCGCATCAACCACCCAGGAATTTTCTTGAAATGGTGAAGCGTAGGGAATGGGTAGATCGGCAAATGGATTGTTGCTGGGTTTTCCGAGAATGCCATTTGCCATTTGCCGCCCAAGATATGTGCCAAGTGTGACGCCATGCCCAACGTAGCACATCGAATACCACATGCCGTCAATTTGACCTGCATGGGCGTTTTCGTCGAACGTAATTCCCATTGTCCCATTCCAGAAATAATCAATTTTGTGGTTCGCAAGTTCGGGAAAGACCTTGTTCATTCCGCGCTGCAAGGTGTGGATATTCGTTCGCTGGCTGGTGTTGGCAAAAGTAAGTTCGCCGCCCCATACCATGCGGTTATCAGGCGAGAGACGATAGTAAGCAAGCGTTTTTCGTGTGTCGTATACGACGCGGTTGTTTGGGATGAGTTTTTTTGCAAGGTCTTCAGATAGAGGCTCGGTGGCAATGATGTAACTCTCTACAGGAAGCACGCGCCGACGGAATTGCGGCAGGATGTCCCCGATCCATGCGTTGGCGGCAAGCATGATCTCTTTTGTGAGGATGTCGCCTCTTTCAGTTTTGACAAGGAATCGGCTGCCGTCGCTGGCAGGCGAGTCGCTTATCCGTTCGATCACGATTACGCGCGTACCTTCGTGAATATCCGCTCCTGCACGTTCTGCCGCCATTGCCATGCCACGCACGAATTTGGCAGGCTGCACCGATCCGCTGCATGGATTGATCATCAGGCCGTTGTATGAATCTGTGCCTAGTTCGGTTCGTGTTTCATTCCTGGGAAGGACCTGAACCTCATAACCAGCCACCTCGTGCAGGGTTTCCTGCTCACGCTTCAATTTTTCGAAATGGGCTGGCTTGAAAGCGGCTTCAATATTCCCGCAGCGGACGAAGTCACAATCCAGCCCTTCTTCGGTGACGATCTGTTCCACTGTGTTGGCGGCATATGTGGCGGCGAGGAACATATTTTTCGCGAGTTCCCGTCCATGCTCTTTTATGGCGTTGGTCAAGGTCTGGTGCAGGCAGGAAAGCGCCTGTCCGCCGTTGCGTGAGCTGGCTTCAAAGCCGATCGTTTTTGCTTCGAGCAAGGTCACACGCGCTCCGCCTTTCGCCAGTTGCAGTGCAGCCGATGTGCCTGTAAAGCCTCCGCCGACCACGACCACATCCGTTTTGGCGGGCAATGGTTTATTTTTGTAAGATGCTGGCTTTGGGGCGGTCTCCCACCATAAGCAGGTATTTTGAATCATGCTGGTTTCCTCGTTGCAGGGTTGATGTGAACAGATTGTATATCACCACTTATCAAAACTACAAGTTGATTTTTGTGCCTGGGTGTGCCACAATGACTTTGACGTTTTGAATGGGGGAACTTTCCCCGCAGGCAATACGTCCAACCCATATCACAAACCTGGCGAATAAGTGGGACAGCCTATATTAGAAAGGAGGGCCTATGACCTGATAAAAACTTTTGAAGCTCAGCGGGACGCCGCCTGCTGACCTGATTTACTGTCTGTTTCTGAAATATAAAAAATAACAGGAGAAGAAAAATGAAACCCTTACGCAAAGCCATCGGCTTTAGTGTTCTATTATTGCTGTTGTTTACCTCCGCTTGTGGAGGCTCTGCGCCCGCCGCGACCGAAGCACCCGCAGCAACAGAAGCCCCGGCGTCACCAGATTATTCTTTTGATGCCCCTGCTGCAACCGAAGCGCCCGCAGCAGAAGCGCCTGCCGCCATCCCGCAGCAACAGAACGGGCAACAACCCCCTGCAACTGGCAACGATCCATATGACATGTTCTTCGAAGACTATGGCGTCAACCCATCCATAGATACCGAAGACGATAACCTTTCCACATTTGCTTTGGATGTGGATACGGGCTCGTACACTGTCATGCGTAATTATTTGCAAGATGGCAACCTTCCACCCCAGGATTCTGTGCGTGTGGAGGAATACGTCAATTATTTCGATCACGGATATCCCACCCCGCCGCCGCATCAGGCTTTTGGCATTTATGTGGATGGCGGCCCTTCCCCCTTCACTGAAACCGAACGCTACGATATGCTGCGCATTGGCATTCAGGGTTACGAAGTAGCCGATGAAGACCGCAAAGACGCGGCATTGACTTTCGTGATTGATGTTTCAGGTTCGATGGATATGGATAATCGCCTCGGTCTGGTCAAACATTCGCTGGAACTGCTCGTTGAGCAATTGCATCGAAATGACACCGTCAGCATCGTGGTCTATGGATCAGAAGCCCGCGTCGTTCTTGAGCCGACCCGTGGTTCTGATTCTGGAAGAATTCTCGATGCGATTTACAGCCTGAGCCCTGAAGGCTCCACCAATGCGGAGGCGGGTCTGCGCCTTGGCTATCAAATGGCGATGGAGGCTTTCATGCGGGATGGGATCAATCGGGTGATCCTGTGCTCCGATGGCGTGGCCAATGTCGGGTTGACAGGCCCCGATGCCATCCTTGGGGAGATCAATCACTACGTGGAGGAGGGCGTCACCCTCACCACCATCGGCTTTGGCATGGACAATTACAACGATACCCTCATGGAACAGCTTGCCGATAACGGTGATGGCTTCTACGCCTATGTGGATGACATTGATGAAGCCCGTAAGTTGTTCATTGACCAGATCACTGGCACCCTGCAAACCATCGCGTTGGATGCAAAAGTGCAGGTGGATTTCAATCCGCAGGTGGTGATGCGTTACCGCCTGGTTGGGTACGAAAACCGCGCTGTAGCCGATGACGAATTCCGTGATAATACGGTGGACGCAGGGGAAATTGGCGCTGGGCATTCGGTGACGGCTTTGTATGAGGTCAAGTTGTATCCTGAGGCACGCGGCAGGATCGCCACTGTGTTCATGCGCTGGGAAGACCCCGATACACATCAGGTCGTCGAAATTTCAAAGGATTTCGAGACCAGTCAGATGGCGTACGATTTCCGCGAGACAGACCCGTACTTCCAGCGTGCTGTGGTTGTGGCGGAGTTCGCTGAAATCTTGAAGGACAGCTATTGGGCTGAGGAAAGCTCGCTTGATGATGTGTATGATGAAGCCCGCCGCATCGCCGATTATCTCTACCGCGATGATGTGATGGATGAATTTGTGGATCTGGTCCGTGAGGCAAGGCGGTTGATGGATTAAGAGGCTCACGCCTTTCAACGCCGA
>DAOQID010000075.1:13621-20086 GCA_035339375.1 Anaerolineales bacterium
CGCCACTTATTTTTCTTGTTATTTGCCTTGCTTGCCTACTTAAACTTCCAATTTTGAATTCCCCAACTCATGCTGCCCCAAGTGTTGAGCGTGTATCCGCTCAGGCTGTCTGCGATGCCGTAGTTATCCTGGAACAGGTACAGGTACACTTGCGGCAACTCGTCGAGTACGGCCTGCCCTACTTTGCAGTAGGCATCTTTGCGGGTTTGAATATCGAAACTGCTGCCTGCGGTATCCAGTGCGGAATCCACTTCAGCGTTGATCCAGCGGAAGTAGTTGCCGCCTGTGGGATTTTCGGCGGTGGGAATGCGTGTGGAGTGATAGGCATCGAAGTTGTATCCCTGCGGTTCAGTGGTGAAGCCGCGGTCAAAGATCAGCATGTCGTAATCACCCACGGCGCGCGGAGAGTTATCTTCAAAGGTGCCGAAGATGATCGAGAAGTCGTAGTTCTGAATCCGTGCTTCGATACCCACGGCTTTCAAGTTTTCAACGATGAATTCCTCGGTGAGTTGCAGCGGATCGAAGGCTGTGTACCCTTGCAGTTCGAGCGAGAGGCGGGTTCCATCCTCTGCGTACTTCGCACCCTTTGCCACACGGATACCGTCATCACCCATGACCCAGCCTGCTTCATCCAGTAATTTATTGGCCGCTTCCACGTCATAGCCAAATTGGCGGGGCAATTCGCACTTGTACCAGCCATATGCGAACGGATTGGTCGAATCGCTGACGCTGCCTTTCAAAACATCCTGTTGGAGTGACTGGTAATTGATGGCGTGGGCGATCGCCTGTCGTACGCGAATATCACCCAAAATCGGGTGCGGCGCAGAGGCGGTTGGGTCGCCATCGAATGGCGCGCTCAGGTTGAAATCGATCGCCATGTTCCAAATACCGGGGATGAGGTATTGCTGGGCCTTCCCTGTCAGCAGGGTGTCGTAATCGGCTTTGAATTCGCTGGGCCACAATTGCATTTGAGCCTCGCCGTTCAGCATCATCGCGGTTTGGGCGGCAGGTTCGGGCACGACCTCAAACACAACTTCATCAAGATAGGGCTTGCCTGCTTCGTAATAATTTGGGTTACGGGTAAAGCTCAGCCGCTTGCCCGATTCCCAATTACTCAAAATGAACGGACCAGCGACCACAGGCTTGCTGTTCCACGCCCAGGCCGACATTTCTTCGGGTTTGCCTGTTGCATGGCGCGGAAATAATCCGTAGGCAAATTGATCGAGATAGCCCGGGTAGGGTTCTGAATAGGTTAGAACGGTGGTGGTGGCGTCCGGTGTTTCCACTTTGGTGATCAGGTCAAAACCACTCGTGCCGACCAATGCACCTGAATCAGGGTTGGATAATACCTCCACCGTGAATTTGACGTCATCGGAGGTCAATGCTTCGCCATCCGACCATTTCAAACCTTCCTTGAGTTTCCAGGTCACGGTCAGGTAATCGCTTGAAAGGCCGCCATTTTCGGTGGTCGGAACTTCCTGCGCAAGGGTCGGAACAAAGTTCCCTGTTTCATCAATGGTAACCAACCCTGTCATTGAAGTTGCATCCGCCACCTGTCGCACGATCGCAGCATCTGCCAGATAAAAATTCAGTGTGGTCGGTTCTTCAGGCAGGATGAGGACAACGGTTCCTCCTCCGCTGGAGGCGGGTTCGGTTGCAGCGGCATTTCCTCCCCCCGAACATGCGCTTAGCACAAGCCCAAAAACGACGAGCAGGGTGAACATTTTTAGTTTCATTCTCTCTTCTCCTTTTTTGATTTGTTTCTATTCGCTATTTTTCCGAATGAATTACATACGGATCGAACGCATCGCGCAGACCATCGCCGATGTAGTTGATCGCCATGACCGTGATGAAGATCATAAAGCCTGGGAAAAAACCCAGCCACGGAGCGCGGAAGATCTGATTCTGCGCCGTGGAAAGGATGCTGCCCCAGGTGGGGGTGGGGGGCTGTACCCCAAACCCCAAATAGCTCAAACCCGATTCTGTGATGATCGCCGATGCCATTTGCAGGGTGCCGCTGACCAGAATCGGCCCCATGCAATTCGGCAAAATATGCTGCACAATGATGCGGAAATCACTTCCGCCCAACGCCCGTGATGCGGTTACGAACTCCTTTTCACGCAGCACCAGAAAGAGACCGCGCACAAGGCGGGCGGGCCACATCCATGAAAGCGCCGCAATGATGATGATCACCACAAAGATGCTGTTCTGCAAAATGAATAACTGCTGCTCCCGTAAAAACGCGCCAAGGATGATCAGCACAAAGATGGTGGGGAAGGTCAAAAAGGCATCTGTCACACGCATGAGGGTGGAATCAAGCCAGCCGCCAAAATATCCGCTCAACGCGCCGACGGTAATGCCCAGCAAAATGGATAACAATGTGGAAAGCAGCCCCACTGCCAGTGAAACCCTTCCGCCGTACATGATGCGCGAGAGGACATCACGTCCCAGTTCGTCGGTGCCGAACCAGTTGGTAGCGTTTGGTGTGGCGAAACTATTGGTCGGGTTTTGTTCCAGCGGGTTGTGTGAATTCAACCCTGCAAAGACCGCAACGAGGATGAGAATCAACAGAATGCCGATGGCAATGCCAGCCAGCTTGTGTTTGAAAAAACGACGCAGAACGATGCGTCCCATGCTTTGCTCGCGTGGAAGGGAAATGTCACTCATATTTCACCTGCGGATCGAGCCAGCCGTAAGCCAGGTCAGCAAGAATATTGCAGACAATGATCAGCACAGCTGTGATCATCACCACGCCCAACAGCACGGGGTAATCGCGTCCCTTGGCGGCATCCCAGAACAGGCGGCCCATACCGGGCCATGAGAAGATCGTCTCGACAAAAAGCGCTCCTGCGAACAAGCTGGGCAGATCGAGCGCGATCAGGGTCACCAAAGGCAGGATGGCATTTTGCAAAGCATGTTTGTAATAAACAGCGTTATCCTTCAAACCCTTGGCTCGTGCCGTGCGGACATAATCTTCGTGCAGCACATCCAGCATGCTTGAGCGTAGAAAACGTGAGTACCATGCGATCCAACCCAAACTCAATGCGATGACGGGCAAAACCAGGTGCCAGACCGTATCGAGTAATTCACCTTCCTGTCCGCGCGTGTTCATTCCGCCGACAGGAAATAAGGGGTCGCCTGTGAATGGATTTTTCAGAGTCACATAAAACACCACGATCAACCCCAGCCCCAGCCAATACACGGGGATCGATTGTCCGATGAAGGTGATGGTGGTCATGGTGTAATCGAAGAGCGAGTATGGCTTTCGCGCCGATAATATTCCAATTGGAATGGCCAGCATCAGGGTGGTCAGAAACGATACACCGACGAGTAACAGCGTATTTGGAATCCGTTCTCCGATCATTTCCGAAACCGGGCGTCGGAATTTGATCGATTCGCCCAGGTTTCCCTGAAACAGATCAACCAGCCAGCGCCCATATTGAACGGGCAAGGGATCGTTCAAGCCCAATTTTTCTTCCAGCGCTTCGATCTGTTCCTTTGAAATGTTTGGGTTGCGGCGCGCAGCAGTCAGCGGGCCGCCCGGTGCGCTGCGCACCAGAAAGAACAAAAGCACACTGATGATGAACAGGATCGGAATGGTTTGCAGGATTCGCCGCAAGGCATAGGTTTGCATGATTAAGCCTCGAAAACGATTTTTCCGTCCACGATGGTCATTGCGGGTTTGGCGGTCATGATCTCTTCTTTGGGCAAACTGAATAGATCATGTGAGAACAAAACCAGATCAGCGAGATAACCTTCCTTGATCTGCCCTTTTTCGTTTTCTTTGAACTCGGCATAGGCGGCATCACGGGTGTAGCCGATGATGAGTTCTTCGAGTGAAAGAGTTTGGTCGGGGTCGCTGGGATTCCATTTTTCACGGTTCAATCCCACGTGCAGGTTGATCATCGGGTCATAGGGAGCCACGGGCCAATCACTGCCGAATGCTATGTTGTTGCCTGCATTTTTCATGTTGCGCCACGCGAACGAAAGCGGCCAGCGTTTTTCGCCAACGCGGGTTGGCCAGACATCGCCTTCGGAGATGCTGAACGGAGCATGACTGGTCTGCATGGATGGCAGCACGCCAAGTTGTGTGAAGCGCGGAATATCATCGGGATGGATGACCTCGATGTGTTCAATGCGATGACGGCTATCCCGCTTCCCATTCGACCTTTGAACTGCTTCGTACCCATCCAGCACTCGTCTCACCGCACCATCCCCGCAGCAATGGACAAAGATCTGCAGACCCATTTTGTCGCACAGGGCTGCCATGCGGGTGAAATGCTCCAGTGAGTAAATACCTTCCGCTGCTGCTTCGGTGTCATCGGCGTATGGTTCCAGATTCAAAGCCGTGTACGATTCCCAGACCCCATCCATGAAGAATTTTGCAGCCCCGCCGCGGGCAAATTCTCCCTGTACGTTCGCCATCTCGGCGGCTTCTTTCAACATCTCTTCAGTGGTTTCAGGTTTGACCCAGTATGGCACATACACACGCACGGTTAATTCATTCGCATCTTCAAGCGCGGCATAGACCATCATTTCTTCCATGTCACCGTTCATGTTGTGGACGCTGGTGACGCCTGTGGCGTTGATGCGCTGAATGGTCAATTTGAGCAATTCACGCTTGCGGACTTCATCTGGTTCGGGAATCAGATCGGAGACCATGTTCATGGCGGTTTCGCGCAATTCGCCTGTCGCCATCCCGTTCTCATCACGGACGATCACGCCATTACCGGGTGCATCCACACCGGGTTGAAGGATTCCCGCCATTTCCAAGGCTTTCGTGTTTGCCCATGAGGTATGCCCATCGTAGGCATTGATATACACTGGGCGGTCTGGAACAATTTCATCCAGTTGTTGGCGGTTTTGCACAATATTGTATTTAATGCCGCGTCCATCCACCCAGGCGGCGGTCTTGTTTTCAGTTGCGAAGTTTTGAAGAACGGTCTTCAGGTCGTTCAGGTCTTTCACTTCGTAAAGCTGGGCGCTGCCTGCCCAAATGGATCCCCACAATAAATGAAAATGCGAGTCGATAAACCCCGGGGTAACGGTGCGTCCCTGCCCATCGATGACTTTTGTGGATTCATCTTTATATGGTTTTGCCGCTTCGTTCGTGCCGACAAAAACGATCCGATTGCCTTTTACAGCCAGCGCTTCCGCATACGGCTTGGCTTCATTGCTGGTGAAGATTTTTGCGTTCTCGATAACCAGATCCGCCTTGGTAGACATTGCTTCTCTCCTTATTGCTTCGATATAAATGCTTCGAATATACATTAACTAAGGGGGTGATGCAAGTGGTTTATAATCACGCCATTATGGCTAAGGAAAAAGTTGTTGTCGCCATGTCTGGCGGCGTGGATTCTTCGGTGGCGGCGGCCCTGCTGAAGCAGCAGGGATATGACGTGACAGGGATGATGCTGCGTTTATGGTCTGAACCTGGCAAGGAAGATTCAAACCGCTGTTGTACACCCGATTCGATGGCGCAGGCACGGCGGGTGGCTGGAATTCTTGATATTCCCTTTTATGTGGTGGATGCGAAGGAAGTCTTCCGCGAGACGGTGGTGCAATATTTTCTTGATGGCTACGAGCGCGGCGAAACCCCCAATCCATGCCTGATGTGCAATCGCCAGATCCGCTGGACTTTTTTGCTCAATCATGCGTTGGCCCTGGGCGCTGAATTCATGGCAACAGGGCACTACGTCCGACGCAGGAGCGGGGATGACGGACGGACGGAATTACTCCGCGCTGTGGACCATGCCAAGGATCAATCCTATGTTTTGCATGTCTTGAAACAGGAGCAGCTTGCGCATGCGCTTTTCCCAGTGGGTGAGTATCCCAAGCCTGAGATTCGCCGCATCGCTGCCGACTTTGGCCTGCCCACTGCTTCGAGAGCAGACTCTCAGGATCTGTGTTTTCTGGCAGGTGAAGACTATCGTAACTTTTTACAGCGAAATGCGGCTGGGATGTTGAAACCAGGCAATATTGAAACCCCAGACGGCAGGATCATTGGTGAGCATACTGGATTGGCTAATTACACCATCGGTCAGCGTAAGGGATTGGGCGTTGCCTCTCCTGTGCCGTTGTATGTGATGACAAAACGTGCCGCGAGCAACACACTGATCGTCGGTGAATCTCATGAGTTGGGTTCCACTGAATTGACCGTACGTGATGTCAACTGGTTGAGCGGTGAAGCGCCGCAGGAGCCCTTCCGCGCAGAGGTAAAAACGCGCTACACGGCCAAAGAGGTCACGGCGCTGGTTTTCCCATTGGAAGAGAAGCAAGCCGCAGTTAAGTTTGATGCGCCTGTTCGAGATATCACAGCAGGTCAGGCGGCCGTGTTTTATCAAGGTGAGGTGATGCTTGGAGGCGGAATCATCACCCAGTAAGTTTTTGCGCGTAGCCAGAATAAAGCAAACAAGAAACAAGCAATTTTTGCCCTTGATCGTAACCTTCAACCTTCAACCTTCA